>CANSKM010000014.1 GCA_947647475.1 uncultured bacterium | reverse complement strand
ATAAATAAATAAAAATAAAACAACAAAAACGCAGAGAGAAATTAAATCTTTCTGCGTTTTTTATATCTTTTTTTATATCTTTAAAACAAAAATCATAAAAGAGTTTTCATAAACTGATATAAAATAAGAAGTTTTTCATCATTGTCTATCAGTGCATCTACGTTGTTTTTAATTTCTTTAACGAGTTCTTCTTTGTTTTCAATATCTTTAAAATAAAAAAGGTCATGGATTTCAACACCGAGCGCCTCGGCAATTTTTTCCGCATTCTCTGGCGCCGGGTAATATCTTCCGGTTTCCAAATACCCCAAAGAAGAGGTTGCAATATCAAGTTTTTCCGCGAAAACTTCCTGCGTGTAGCCCCGCTCTTTTCTTAATCGTTTAATTCTTTGACCAAGTTTTATTTTTAAATCTGTCATAAAGTCTCCACAATTCATGCTAACCTTGTGGTTTTAATAAATTAACAAGGTATTATCGGTTGACAAAACCGATGTAACCTTATAAAATAAAAATATAGAAAATAATTACTGAATTATACTAATAGTTTGATTACTTTTCTTGTTAGAAAACCGGGCATCATTCCTTATTTGCCTTTGCAAATAAAAATGCCAAAATAATATTGAGAGGCAGCCAAAATCGGGTTTTTGCCTCGGGATATTGTTTATCTTAAAAAAAGAAATTAAAGCAATGCGGAAAAGTTTTGTTTAATTCAGCATGGGCCCTTACCGGCCCTTTTTTTATCCACCCCCTTGCAAATCCTACAAACCTTGCAAGCTTAAAACAAAATTGCCGAATAAACCTTTAAAAAATCCTTCATATTAAATTTTTAACTAATGTAAATTTTTAATGTGGAAGATTTAGCCAAAAGCCTTTATGGTATAATTTTTCCATAAATATATTATTATGGAGAAAATGTCTTATGAGCAATTGCACCATGGAGAATGTAAACACAAAGTCTGAATATTTAAACAATATTTTAAACCTTGTTGCTGAAAAAAACCCGAATGAACCTGAATTTTTACAGGCCGTTAAAGAAGTTTTAACCTCTCTTGAGCCTGTTGTTTTAAAACATGAAGAAGAATATAAGGCGCTTGCGCTTCTTGAAAGAGTGACAGAGCCTGAAAGAATCATTTCTTTCCGTGTGCCCTGGATTGATGATAAGGGCCAGGCAAGGGTTAACAGAGGCTTTAGGGTGCAATTCAACGGTTCACTCGGACCCTACAAAGGCGGTTTAAGATTTCACCCAACCGTAAACCAAAGCATTATGAAATTTTTAGCGTTTGAACAAATCTTTAAAAACGCCCTAACTTGTCTTCCAATCGGCGGCGGCAAGGGCGGTTCCGATTTTGACCCCAAAGGAAAATCTGATAATGAAATTATGCGCTTTTGCCAAAGCTTTATGACAGAACTTCAAAAGCACATAGGGCAAGACGTTGACGTTCCCGCCGGCGATATTGGCGTTGGCGCAAGAGAAATCGGCTTCCTTTTTGGCCAATACAGACGCATCAGAAACAACTACGAAGCAGGTGTTTTAACAGGAAAAGGCCTTGATTACGGCGGTTCTTTGGCAAGAAAAGAAGCGACGGGCTATGGCTTAATCTACTTTATGAGAGAAATGCTTAAAGCAAATAATATGGATTTAAGCGGCAAAACCGTGATTATTTCAGGCTCAGGAAACGTTGCAATTTATGCTTGCGAAAAAGCTCAAAGCTATGGCGCAAAAGTTGTTGCAATGAGCGATTCAAACGGCTGTGTTTACGATAAAGACGGCATCAAGCTTGATATTGTAAAAGAATTAAAAGAAGTAAAACGTGCAAGAATTAAAGAATATTTAAACCACGTTCCAACGGCAGAATACAAAGAAAACAACGGAGAAATCCCTGCAGTTTATACAATTAAGGCAGATATCATTCTTCCTTGCGCAACCCAAAACGATATCACGCTTCCTGCAGCAAAAGTTTTAGTTGAAAACGGCGCAAAAGCTGTGGGTGAAGGCGCTAACATGCCTTGCACAAACGAAGCGGTTGAATATTTCTTGAAAAACAACGTGCTTGTTGCGCCCGGAAAGGCTGCAAATGCAGGCGGTGTTGCAACTTCAGCACTTGAAATGTGCCAAAACTCTATGAGATATTTCTGGAGCTTTGATGAAGTAGATAAAAAGCTTGACGGCATTATGACAAACATCTTTAGAGAAACCAGAAAGGCTGCGGAAGAATATGGCTATGGCAACAACTACGTTGCAGGCGCAAACATTGCAGGCTTTAGAAAAATTGCAAAAGCAATGAAATCTCAAGGGTTAATCTAGCCTGTTGTTATAATTGGCAAAAAGCTGCAAAGGCTTGAAAACTTAATGCGGACCATCTTAAAATTAATGGTCCGCATTTTTAGTTTTTTTTAAAGTATTTAAAATTATGAAATCGACATTGTGCCGTTTAAAATAGCTTCATATCCGTTTTCTATAAAGGTTTCGGCACCGTTTTGGCGCGCAACATCTATCGCCGCCCTTGTATCTTTAACCAAATCAAGTGCTGCATCTTCAGAAATCTTGCCTTGGTTATAATAAACCCCTTGAGCCTTGTTAAATACGTTTGAGAAAGTTCCGGCAGGATATTTTGCACCCACGCCCCAAGCACTTATGGTTTCCCCGCTGCCATCCGCTTTTAGTTCATACCAAAGGTTTGAATCAAGCCAGCCCCTTTCAAAAGAGCTCAAGCGAACGGTTTTTGTTTGGGCATCATACTGTGCATTGCAAACTAAATCAGGCTCCCCTTTTGCATTTGGACCGATATTTGCAGCAGATTGAACCTGCCCCGAAACAGCATACACAGGGGTTTGCATCACATTTTGCACAGGCATGTTGTATGCGTTTTGCGCAGGCATTATATAGGCTGCAGGGTTATAATACACAGGCTGTGCAAAAACAGGCGAAATTGTCATCTTTTCTTCCTTTATATAGCTTCCTTATGATGCTATAAAACATGTGAAGCAAAATTATTGCCCTTGTTTTCACATTTTTATGTTCATTGTAAAATTTTTGTATGTAGAATGTAGTAGAAAATTAGCGAGGCATTAAATTATGAGAATAGGGATATTAGGATACGGAAATTTAGGCAGAGGTGTTGAATCTGCAATTGCACAAAACGCAGATGCAGAGCTTGTTGCAGTGTTTACAAGAAGAGCTCCCGAGAGTTTAAAAATAAATTCAAACGCAAAAGTTTTAAATGTTTCTGAAATTGAAAATTGGAAAGATAAAATTGACGTTTTAATCCTCTGCGGCGGAAGCGCAACGGATTTGCCGGAGCAAACGCCGAAATACGCTGAAATGTTTAACGTTGTGGATAGTTTTGATACACACGCAAAAATCCCCGAACATTTTGAAAACGTTGATAAGGCCGCAAAAAAAGGCGGCAAAATCGGCGTAATATCTGTTGGTTGGGACCCGGGGATGTTTTCTTTAAACAGAATGTACGCAAACGCTATTCTTCCCGAGGGCAATGACTACACATTCTGGGGCAGAGGTGTTAGCCAAGGACACTCCGATGCAATCAGAAGAATTGAAGGAGTACTGGATGCCAAGCAATACACGGTTCCCGTGGAATCTGCTCTTGAAGCTGTAAAAGCTTGCAAAAACCCAAGCCTTTCAACAAGAGAAAAACATACAAGAGAATGTTATGTTGTTTTAAAAGAAGGTGCAGATGCAAAAAAAGTTGAAGAAGAAATCAAAACCATGCCAAACTATTTTGCAGACTACGATACGACCGTGCATTTTATCTCACTTGAAGAATTAAAACAAAACCACTCAAAAATTCCGCACGGCGGCTTTGTGTTCAGATGCGGTAAAACAGGCTTAAACAAAGAACACAACCACATAATTGAATACAACCTAAAGCTTGATTCAAACCCTGAATTCACATCTTCTGTGCTTGTAGCGTATGCAAGAGCAGCATTTAAAATGTTTAAAGAAGGGCAAACAGGCTGCAAAACGGTGTTTGATGTTGCCCCTGCTTATTTAAGCCCAAAATCAGGTGAAGAACTTAGAAAAACAATGCTATAAAAAGCGTTTTAAATAATATTTAAAAACTCCCGCCTTTTAAAAATTCTTTAAACGGGCGGGAGTTTTGTTTTAAGGCTTCTGCAGCCACTTTTTCTTAATACAATAAAGGCTTAAAGCGGTGATAAAAATCCCTAAACCCTCTGAAATTCCATAGGGAAGATTGAAACCGATTTTAGCGTTTAAGATGAAAGAAGAAGTGATAAAGATATAAAAAAGCCCGGGGAGCAATGTAATGAAATAATTTCCGCCTTTTTTATAAAGAAAAATTGTCGCATAGAGGAAGGTAGGAATTGCAATTAATTGGTTTGCAAAAGTAAAATAGCGCCAGATTAAGCCAAAACTATCCGCGTTGCATTTTGCCCAATACAAAATTAAAACAAGCGCCAAAACAATCGGAACCATTATCTTGAAGCGGTTTTGAACCGTGTTTTGCTTCAGCTTAAAAACATCCGAAAGCGCAAGCCTTAAAGCCCGAAGTGCAGTATCCCCCGATGTTATGGGTAAAATTACAACGGCCAAAGTTACAACAAAGGTAAGATATGGAAGAACAAAAGTGTCTGCGATAATATTTATAACGTTTGCACTTCCAATAAGCGCCTCGGGCACGATATTGCAAGCATAAACATGCATTGCAGCAGCAGCCCAAACCATTGCAATAAGGCTTTCTGCGCACATCATTCCATAAAAAATTTTCTTTCCCTCAAATTCGCTTTTTACCGTTCTTGAAATAATTGTGGATTGGGTTGAATGAAAACCGGACAAAAGCCCGCAGCTTACCGTCATAAAAAATATGGGCAAAATGTGCAATCCTTTTGGGTGAAGATTTAATTCGGCAAAATTCAACTCCGCAAGGGTTATTCCTTTTGTAAAAAAGCCAAAAACTATAAAAAGTGTTCCCAAAATGAGCATCAGGGTGAAAAACGGGTAAAAACGGCCAATAATTTTATCAATCGGAAACATTGCAGCTAAAATGTAATAAAGCGCAATAACGGCATAAATAGCTAAAACGAGCGGATTTTTAACCGAAAAATCATTTGCATTAAAAAACCTCTCCGCAATAACCTCGCCTGCCGTGTAAATAAACACAACGGAAAGCAGAATGAGCATAAGAGATACGATTACAATAAAAATTCTGAAGAAATTTTTGCCCAGATATTTTTCAATTAATTCTGTTATCTGCGCTCCGCCTTCCCTAATTGAAATCATCCCGCAAAAATAATCATGAACTCCGCCCATAAAAACGCACCCCAATGGGATTAAGATAAATGCGACAGGGCCAAATAAAATCCCTTGAATTACCCCTAAAATCGGTCCGAGGCCTGCAATATTTAAAAGATGAATTAAAAGATTTTTCTTCAAAGGAAGCGGCACAAAATCAAGCCCGTCATACTTTTCTTCCGCAGGTGTTTTCCTATCATCAGGTCCAAACTGCTTTTCAACATATTTTGAATAGAAAATATACCCTAAAATTAAAATAACAATACCGGCTAAAAATGTTATCATACCTTGTGCCCCTTTTAATACCAAAAGAATACCACATTTTCAGGTTTTAAGGCCTCTTTTTAATCTTTTTTAAAGGTTCAGCCTTATCTGTTTTGGCCCAAAAACCAAAGGCTCAAGAAAGCTTTTCTGTGCACCGTTTTTTATGTCATCTTCTTTTTTAATTTCCCCAATTAAAATCGGCGAATTCGGATTATGGTTTTTAATGTTTTCAAGGGCAATTTTTGGGTTTTTGTTTGCATAACAATATTTGCAACCATTCAGGCAGGCATCATACGCCCCGATATCCCTTGATTGTATGCATTTACAGTTCTCTCTTGCTTTTCCAAAAGACGCTGTTTTAAATTTTACGCCGTTTGCAGCCTCTAAAATTTCAGCCGTTACACATCCTGAATTCGCTATTCCGTATCTTTCAAAATCTTCTTTTTCAGCACACGTTTGAATTTTAAGCCCAAACTTTTTGCCTGCTGCTCCAAAAGCCTCTAAAAGCTTTTCTCTGTCACATTGTGTCAGGGGAATTATTTCTGGCATGTTTTGTTCCAGCTTTTTATACATATCAACAAAACTAAAAATACAAAAACCGACATGGGGTGAGATTTTTTGCGCCATAACGTTAAATGTTTCAATATGCCTTTCTACCGTATAAAATTCAGTCAAAAGAACAGGGTCATATCTCCAAGCCACCCTTTGTTTTCCGACAATTTCAGAAAGTGAAATCAAAGTTTCAATGCTCTCTTCAATGCTTGGCACATTAGGTTCAACATCTTTACCGTAGGCTGTTATTGTATAGTGGCAAAAAACGTTGAATTTATCTGCAATTTCACCTATTTTATCAAGCATCGGGGCATAATTTTTGGAACAAAACAAAACGCAATCCACAACTTTTGGGTCTAAAACATATTTGTGCACCAAATTTGGAACATAAGGATTTCTTGAATAGACAAAACCTTCTTCAAACCTTTTAATCAGCCAGTCTGAAAAATAGTTTACAATATCGCATCTGCCGCCCGTGTTTATTATCATATCAACCTTTACAGCCCCGAAAAAAATTCTACACCCTTATAAATCCTTGGCCCAGGACGGTTTATGATATCGTTTTGCTCAGCATCCGTTTTAACAATTTTTGTATTCGGGAAAAATTTCTTCACCTCATCTATCTCCGTAAAATGGCTCAAAACCACAACATCAGGCTTTAGTTTAATTGCATATTCTTCCAAAATAACAGGGTAATATGCAGCTAAGCTCTCTGTCACGGAATAATTTCCCGATTGTTTAATAATATCTGTTATAAAGCTTTTCTTTCCGATTGTAATCATCGGCCTTGCCTGAACAAGGTATAAAACCCGTTTGCCCGCCCTGCCTTCGCTTTGCGCCTTTTTCTTTGCAAAATCAATTTTTTGTTTGGAAAAATCCACAACCTCTTTTGCCTTTTTCTCTTTTCCTGTAAGCTTTCCAACCGTTAAAATGTTATTGTAAATACTTTGAATATCAGGATATTTAAAGCAAAGCGGGGTGATTTTAAGCCGCCTGAACTTATTTAAAAGCGCTTCGGATACATCAAGCGCCAAAATGTAATCAGGCCGAAGTTTTAAAACCTTTTCTTCATTAATTGAATAATTGCTCCCGATTTTTTCCTTCTCTTTTGCAGCATTTGGATATGTACAATAGTTTGAAACCGCAAGGAGGGAATCTTCAGCCCCAAGTGCGTATATAATTTCTGTCATTGCAGGAGAAATACTTACAAAAGTTTTATGGTTCCCGATGCTTTCAGTGCCTTCAAAAGAAGCTCCTAACGGGCATTCACCCGCACACTTTGCAAACGCGGGCGCAAAAACAAAAAGGCCAAACAAAAGAAAAACTAATATTTTAAAAATTTTACCCCACAGCCTGCACATAAATTTTCCCGTTTAAATTTGTAATTTCAAAATCGATACCGTAAATTTCTTTCAAATTTTCCTTTGTAAAAAATTCATCTTTTCTTGCTTGAACGATTTTTCCCTTCTTACCCTTCTTAATTCCGATAAAATATTCGCCAAAATTTGCCGCAGTGTTTATATCATGCATAATTAAAACGCTTGTAACCCCGCCATCTTCTTTATAAAGAAGCTTATTTAGCATATTAAAAATCTTAATTTCATTAATTAGATCCATATTTGAAACGGCTTCATCGAGCAAAAATAAATCCGCACCCGATAAAAGCCCAAGCGCCATATTTGCCTTTTGAAGCTCTCCTGCACTCAAATTTTCAACGTTTAAATCTTTTTTATCAAACAATTCAACCTCATAAAGCGCTTTGTTTACGAGCTCTTTTTCACTTTCGTTTAAAAACCACTTCCAGCCGTTTTTAAAAAATACGGTTGAAAGATAGTCAAAAGTTGAAACCCCCGTGGGGCATGAAGCATTTTGCGGAAGATAAAACATTTTTTTAAAATCGTTTTGAAAGCTGAAACCTTTTGTAGCTTGCGCCTTTAAGCTTTTTGTAATAATTTTTAAAAGCGTTGTTTTCCCAACGCCGTTTGGCCCTAAAATTACCGTAATTTTACCGCTTGGAATTTCAACATCGGCATTTTCAAAAATAATTTCATCATTATACTTAAAATTTAACTCTTCAATTTTTATCATTTTAAAATCGCCCCTCCTTTTTTTACAAGGAAAAAGACAAAGAAAGGCGCTCCTATGATTGCAACCACAACTCCCAAGGGGATTTGCATCGGGTAGATTAAATTGTTTGAAATAAAGTTTGCAATTAAAAGCAAGGTGGAGCCTGCTAAAATATTTCCAAAGAAAAGAATTCTTGCATCGGACCCTAAAAGAAGGCGTACAAGAAGCGGACAGATTATCCCCGCAAAACCTAAAATTCCTGCGCTATACACTGCAAGAGAGGTTAAAAACGCAGATAAAATTACAAAAAGAATGTTGAATTTATTTGCACCTTGTTCATTTTGAAAAACAAGCCTTGAATCAAGCCTTAAAATGTTTAATTTTGGAATAAAAAGCGCACAGATAAAAAGCAGAATGACAAAAAGCAAGCATAAAGTTTTATTTGAAATATCGGCGCTTGAAAACCCGCCTGTTAAAATAAGGGTCATAGAATAGGCCTTATCAGGGTTTAGAAGGATTAAAAATGAAATAACAGAGCTTGCAAAAAGGTTTAAAGAAAGGCCGATTAAAATCAACTTTGTAATTGAAAATTTTGAAAAACCGCTTAAAGATATTACAAGACACGCGCTGATTAAGGCCCCCAAAAACCCAAAAATTGAATAGTTTATGCCGTTAAAAAGTAAAATCGAAAGCACAATTCCAAGGCCCGCGCCGGAAGATAGCCCTGTTAAATAAGGGTCTGCAAGCGGGTTTTTAGAAATCGTTTGAAGCATCATGCCGGATAACGCCAAACAAGAGCCTGCAACAATCGCCTTTAAAACGGCAGGAATTCTTATCATCGATAAAATAAGCGCGCTATCACCTCTAAAAGGCTCTTCAAGCCCAAAAAACAAAGATAAAAGAAGGCTTAATATAAACCCTGAAAAAAGTATTAAAAATATTAAGCCCTTCTTTTTCATTTTAACCTATTGTACCACACTATTGCACAAGTTTGCGGTGCAAATTATACCCGCTCTTCTTTTGCTTTTCTCTTTTTAAAGGGAGCATATTCAATAAAAAGTCCTGCATTCATCCTGATTTTTGGGCCATAATAGCTATCATTTGCAAGCGTGTTTTTATACATACAAATATCCTGATTAAAGAGATTGTAGATATTTCCCCTTGCATAAAAATCCACATCTTTAATGCTGAAGAGCCTTATTTTTGTGCCCAATCTGGCATCAACATACCCTGAAACCTTATCTTTTGAAGCAGAGCTCAAGGTTCTTGAAGAACCCGTTTCAATTCCCGCGTAAAAATTAACTCTTTCATGCGGCGTCCAATATAAAGTTCCGTTCAGCCTGTTTTTTGGCGTTGCGGGGAGGGCAAAACCTGTCGATTTATCCTTTGAATCCGTGTATGTATAGTTTAAAAGGATTTTAAATTTATCATTCGGCTCATAGCTTATCTTGCCTTCATACCCTTGAATTTTAGCAGAATCAATGTTGTCGTAATATCCTGTTGTATACCAGGTTACAGGATCTACTTCATAATAAGATGAAAGGTAATCTTTATATTTACTGTTAAAATACCCGAATTCAAACTTTATTTTTTCATCCATAAAGCTCTGTTCAACACCCGCATCAAAACTTGTCATTTTTTCAGCATCAAGGTTTTTATTCCCGCTCCAAGCCATCCAGCTGTCCCTAAAGCCGCCGTAGCGCTGATATAGAGTTGGGGTGTTCACGCTTTTTCCCCATGAACCTCTAAATTTTGTCTTCGCACCTTTAAGTTTAAAAGTAGGCAAAACAAGCGCTGCAGAACCATTTGGGGTGACATACGTCCCGTATTCATTGTTGGAAGAAAGCCTTGCGCCTCCCCTCAGGTAGAAAACATCTTTTATATTTATAACATCGTTTACATAAACGTCATTCTGCAAGGCAGAGCCTGAATATGAGGAATTATACCTTTGCAAGGGAAACATCGGCCAGGAACCGTACATTAGGGCGTCGGATTTGCCGTTAATATATTCATTTTCAAGGTTATACCCGATTGATAAAGTATTCAGGTCTTTATATTTTATGTTGTGTTGGGTCATAAAATTCAACCTTGTTGAATCAATTTTTGAAATTGAATTTTCATCCGGCGCAAAGCTGTCGGGCAGAGTATAGTTATTATTTCTGTTATGATACAAGCCAAAGCGCACACCGTAATCATAAGCATCGTTTACGGAATGTTTAAAAGACAAACTGTCTGAAATATCGGTGTTTTTCATATAATTATTCGGGTCATTGTAATATTGATAGCTTAGGTTGCTATACCCTATTCCAAGGCCTTTTTCGGCGTTTGAAAACCTGAAAACATTTCTTAATTCCGCTTTATTGTCTAAAAGCCTTAGTCCTGAATTAAAAACTGTGCTGAAGTTTTCATAGCTGTCGTTAAAAATTCGGCCCATTTTCTCTGTACGCATAGCGCCGTTTGTCTTATACCAGGTCGTTGAAAGGTAATAATCCGCCTTTTCGTTTCCGCCCATAATTGCGGCGCGCTCTTTAAAAGTGCCGTATTTTCCCATTTCAGACACTGCTTCAAAACCAAAAGGTCCTTCGCCGCGCCTTGTTTGGATGTTTATGGCGCCGCCTGAAGCATTTGTCCCTAAAATGTTTCCTTGCGGTCCTTTTATAACTTCAACAAGTTCGATGTCATCCGTTAACAAAAACTGCGTTTCAACCCCGGGGCCTGTCATAGAGGGTCTGTCTGCCCTGATACCGTCAATCATCATCCTTACTCTGTCCGTTCCGCGTATTCTAACGGATGTAATATTCCCCTCTGAACCGTTTCCTGTCTGAGTTGTAACACTTCCAAGACTGTTTAAAAGAGCGGAGAGCGAAGGACTGTTTTGTCTTTCAATATCTTTTCTTTTAATTGAATCAATGTTTGCACTGCTTGAAATTTCATCTTCGATGTAGTTATCAAGCGTGTAAATGGCATTTTTCTTAATTTGACTGAAAATCGTATTGGATTCAGGGTCAATGTAAATCGGAGCGTAGAGCTCTTCCTTGCCCTCTTTGTTTTCAGGGTTTAGTTTAATTTCTTCCCCGACGTTTTCTTGAATTGCAAAAGCGCTTTGTGCGCAGATAAGCATTAACAATGCTAAAAACAATGCTAAAAAATAAAGTTTTTTCATACTTTTTTCCACCTGTTGCTCGAGGTAACCGTTTTAAAATTGAGCATTCCGGCTTTACGGCTGCGGCCCAGCAAGGGAAGTGGACAACTTTGAAATTAAACCTAAAAGCAAATCCTCGCCCTGTTTTCCTCAATTTTAAGTTTGTTTTAAAAAAGACCCTTTAAGGGTCTTATAAATGGTGGGCGTTGAGAGGCTCGAACTCCCGACATCCTCCTTGTAAGGGAGGCGCTCTACCAACTGAGCTAAACGCCCGCACGCTATTTAATTTTCCGCGCCTCCTCTGAGGCTTTAGGCTTCAATCGCATTTGCGATAACATTTATTATACATGAGAAATTTTTCATTTCAAGTCTTTTTTTAAAATTTTTGTAAAAAAATTTTTTGACAGGGTTTAATATAAATACCCCCCACAAAAACCCCGCAAAAAACTCAGCAAAAAACCCCACAAAAATCATATATATTAAAACCCCGTAAAGAAACCGACTTAAATGATTTCAATAAATTTATTAAATTTTTCAAAAAACTGTCAAAGTGTAAATAAAAACGCATCGAAAAGCAAAGATACGCCGCAAAAACACATAAATACCCTCCCTAAAGCTTACCCCAAAAGCTACTACATGCTTTCTTTTTCAGGCGGAAGAAAACTCCTTTCCCTTGAAGAGCAAGCAGAAAGGCTGAATTTAGATGCCCTTCCAAACAGGGTTTCAAACAAAATAACCGAAGAAATAATGGCAAAAAGCGGGAAAAATTTATATGATATCCACACTGAAATTTATTCACCCCTTCTTGAATGCAAAACTTTGGATGATGCAAAAGCGCTCTACCCTGAATTTGAAGATGTGATTGATGCGGCAGCACTTGAAGAAGATCAAATGTCCCCAACTTTAAAACATATTAAGGACGGCAAAATTGAGGATGCAGACATTAAAAACCTGTCCCTGCTTCTTTTGCAAACGCATTATGCAAAAGGCATCAGCCCGAATGCAAGAGGAGCATTTTTTGGCTTGAGCAAAGATGCAATGTATAAAATATTTGAAAAATTAAACATAAAAAGGCTGGATGGGCAATACCTAAGGCTTGTTGGAGATTGCAGCCCGCAAAAAAGACAAAGAATGTCTGAAGCAAGAACCCCCGAGATGAGAGCAAAGCTCTCAAAAAGGGCGCGCGAAATTTGGAGCGATGAAAACAAAAGGGCAGAGCAATCAAAAAACAGAAAGGCATATTTTGAGGCACACCCTGAAGCTATACGGGCAATATCTGAAAGAATGGCAGGAACAACGCTGAGTCCTGATGTAAAAGCAAAAATTTCAAAAAGCGAAAGAGAATATTACAAAAACCACCCCGAAGAAGCGATGTTAAGAAGTGCAGCCTGGAAGGAGCATTCTGATATAACTAAAACCATGAAAAAGATTGCAAGAGATGAATTTCCCTATTTAAAAAAGATAATTTTAAAACAACAGAGCGGAAAAGGCCTCACCGAAAACGAAAAACAATATCTTGAAAGATACCACAAAAGATGCGAAACGCTCTATCCCGGCATGCACAAAAAAGTCGGCGAAACATTTAAAAGATTGAGAAAAGAATTTAAAGAAAAGAACGACGGCGAAAACTAGCCCACCCACACTATTTTATGATAAAATATCATCATAAATATTTTATGGGGACTTTATGAAGAGGATTTTAATAACAGGCGGAGCAGGGTTTATCGGAAGTCATTTATGTCAAAGGCTTTTAGCCGAAGGAAACGACATAATTTGCCTTGATAATTTTTTCACAGGCTCAAAAAACAATATCAGGCATTTAATCGGAAACGACCATTTCGAGCTTGTTCGCCACGACATTACAAAAGAATATTTTGCAGAAGTCGATGAAATTTATAATTTGGCCTGCCCTGCAAGCCCGCCGCATTATCAGTATAATGCAATTAAAACAATCAAAACTTCTATCCTTGGAATGATTAATATGCTTGGCCTTGCAAAAAGGTGTAAAGCAACGATATTACAGGCTTCAACAAGCGAAGTATACGGAGACCCGAATGTTCACCCGCAAAGGGAAGATTATTGGGGAAATGTAAACCCTATCGGGGTTAGAAGCTGTTATGACGAAGGAAAACGCTGCGCTGAAACACTTATGATGGATTATCACAGGCAAAATGGCGTGGATACGAGGATTATAAGAATTTTTAACACATACGGCCCGAATATGGACCAAAACGACGGCAGAGTGGTTTCAAACTTTATCGTGCAGGCACTAAAAAATGAAGATATTACAATTTACGGGGACGGAAGCCAAACCCGTTCATTTTGCTATGTTTCAGATTTAGTCGAAGGCATGGTAAGGATGATGAACAATCCTCAAGGTTTTATCGGCCCTGTAAACCTTGGAAACCCTTCAGAGAGAACAATTTTAGACTTTGCAAAACTCATAATCGAACTTACAAATTCAAACTCTAAAATTATCCACATGCCCCTTCCAAAAGATGACCCGACCCAAAGAAAGCCTGATATCAGCCTTGCAAAAAAAGAGCTTAATTGGGAACCCACGGTTGACATTAAAGACGGGCTTTTAAAAACAATTGAATATTTTGAAAAGAAAATAAGGGAAAATAAATGAAAATTTGTGTAATAGGAACAGGATACGTCGGCCTTGTTGCGGGCACTTGCCTTGCAGAGATGGGAAATGAGGTTATCTGTGTTGATAAAGATGAAAAAAAATTAGAAAAGCTTAAACGAGGCATCGTGCCGATTTATGAACCCGGCCTGGAAGAGCTTATAAACGTAAATGTTTCAGAGGGACGTTTAAATTTTACAAACGACCTGAAAACTGCAGTTGAAGCTTCAACCGTGTGCTTTATAGCAGTCGGAACCCCGCAGGGAGAGGACGGTTCGGCCGATTTATCATACGTTTTGGATGTCGCTTCAAGCATCGGCGAATATATGAACGGCTACAAGGTAATTGTGGATAAATCCACGGTTCCTGTGGGCACGGCAGAAAAGGTAACAGAAATTATTAAATCTAAAACCGATTTTGAATTTGACGTTGTTTCAAACCCCGAATTTTTAAAGCAGGGGGCCGCTGTGGATGATTTTCTAAAGCCCGATAGGGTTGTAATCGGCTCCAATTCACAAAAAGCAACGGAAATTATGCAGGAACTGTATTCACCCTTTTTAAGGACCGGAAACCCTGTAATTATTATGGATGTAAAATCTGCAGAAATGACAAAATATGCCGCAAATTCGTTTTTGGCGGTAAAAATTTCTTATGCAAACGAGATTGCAAACATTTGCGAAAAAGTGGGCGCAGATGCTGAAATGGTGCGCATCGGGATGTGCTCGGATAAAAGAATAGGCTCCCAGTTTCTCTTTGCAGGGCTTGGATACGGCGGAAGCTGCTTCCCAAAAGACGTTAAGGCGATGATTAAAACAGCAAAATTAAACGGCTGCTCTTCTTCCCTTCTGGAAGCGGCAGAT
>CANSKM010000013.1 GCA_947647475.1 uncultured bacterium | reverse complement strand
CTTTTGGGCGTTTTTGTCCCCTGATTTTATAAATTCTGAAATTCCGTTTATTATTTTTGAAATTCCGCTTAAAACCTTTTTGCCAATGAATTTTACTGTTTCAAATGCGGTGTGTAAAAAATTGGCACTCCCTGTTTTTTCTGCCCCTGCTTTGTTTGCAGCGCCTGCCCCTTGGCTAAAAGCCTTTCCTGCAGCATTTGCGGCTGCTTGTCCTGCGCTTTGTGCCGCTTTTTCAACCCCTTTAAAATTTACATCGGTCTTTTTTGTGTCGTTTTGCCTTGAAACCCCTTGTTTTACTGTCGAAATTGCGTTTATCTTCATATAAAATCCTTCTAAATATCCTCTTTTTAAATGCTTCTGAAAAATTTTTCTTGCCATTTATTTTAAAAGTTTTCATAAAAATTTTACCAAAAAAGTTTATATGGAGCCTGCTTTATGTTAAAATATAAAACCGATATGAATGAGCAAAAGTATTTAACCTACACCGAATCTATTATGTTTGCGGCGGAGCTTTTGGCCAGAGCCTGCAAGGAATCTATAAGAAAGCTTTATAAACAAATGGGCTTTCAAATTAGCCATGAAGAGTATATTATTCTTGAAATTATTTTTTTGCACCCGGGGATAATTCAGTTTGATATTTCAAAAAAACTTTTTATGCAGCGCTCTTATGTCTGCAAAACTCTTGTAAAGCTTGAAGAAGCGGGCTATGTTAAAAGAGAGGCAGCAATTAAAGGAAAGCGCAAAGTTATAACAAAATTTTATTTAACCGAAAAAGGCGGGGCCGTATATTCTGAAATCAGGGATTTTATTATGGGGTTGATTGCAAAAAGCCCGAAAGAGCTTATGCAAAAAAGGATTGAAATGACAGAATATATGCTGGGTTTAACCGAAAAACTTAGAGCTGACTATAACCTGAAACTATAGTAAATGCTTGACTTCGAAGGGTGTTTTTCATATTATCATGTTGAATTTTCAACATTTGAAATATCAACATAAAAAGGAGGATTATTTTATGAAAAAAGCAGCAATTTTATTTGCGGCAATGGCTGTTCTTTCAATGGCAGGCGTGAATGCGGAAGAATTAACAACAGATAATCAGGTTGTTTTACCTGTTGTTCAAAGTGAAACAAAGGCTGTGGAAGCTGTTCAGACAGAAGAAGCAAAAACCGAAGAAGTGAAAACTGAAGAAGTATCTGAAGTAAAAAGCGAAGAAGCAGCAAAAGAAGCCGTTGAAGAAAAGGCTGAAACAGTTGAAGGAACAAAGGCTGAGCCTGCTGAAGAAGCTAAAAAAGAAGTAAGCGAGCCTGTAAAAGCTTTAAAATCAAAAAAATCAAAATAGTTTTTAAAATCAGACTATGTTTAAAGAAGGGGGCAAAAACCGCTCTCTTCTTTTATTTTACGTAAAAATCCCAAAAAAAGAGGTTTTAAGCTTGTTTCAAATTTGTTTCAAATTATTCGGGCGGCAAAATTTACAAAAGTTTATGGACATTTTAGTATATACAACCGCTCAAAATTAGTGTAAAATTATAAAAAGTATGCTAGAAAAATTTACTCAAAAAGCAATCGATATTGTTCAAAATGCCCAGATTCAGGCCGGAAATTTTAATTCTGACAAGGTCTATTCCGAGCACAGTTTGCTTGCCCTTGCGCTGAACAGCAAAGGGATTGAGGCAAAATTAATGGGGGCAGAAAAAATTGATGCGGATGAGCTTATAAAAATTATAAATTCTAAAATTTTTGTAAAGCAAAAGCCCAAAAAACGTGAATATATCTCATTTTCGGCCAGTGCTAAAAGTATTTTGGAAAAATCCGTTGAAATTGCAAAAGAATACAATAATGCGCTCATAATGCCCGCCCACATTGCTTTGGCGATATTTTTCTCTAAAAATTCAGGCGCCTATGAAATTTTAAAAGAATTCGACATCGATGAAGAAAAAATTGTAAATAATTTAATCAGGCTTATTGAGAAAAATTCTTCCAAAGGAACCTATAAACACCCTGAAAAGGCCGAAGCGGCGGCCCCTGCCGGGTTTAATATCGATACAATTTTAGCAGAAAATTCTGTTTCAAATTTGCTCAAAACAGCGCAGTCAAAGCTTTCTACCATGGGGTATGAAATCCTTGGGACAGAGCAGATTGTGGAATCTATTTTGGATAATTCCGATAATGAAATCACCCAAATCCTTGAAAATTATGGGGTTTCGAAGGAAAGTTTTAATAAAGAGCTTGAAAATTTTTCAAACAGAAGCGAGGAATATGGTGAAAGAAGAATAATTTTCACCCCAAATGCTTTCAGGGCAATGCTTATGAGCCTTGATACGGCGCGCGAGCTTGGGTCTGTTGAAATTCGCCCGGAACACATAATTTTAGGCGTTTTGAAGGCAAAAACAGGAATTGCCTATAAAATTTTAAACAAAATTTCAAATGAAAACCTGAATTTTGAAGAAAAGCTTTTAAAAGACATAAATTCAAATTCTCAAAATGTGCCAGAAACCCTTGCTATACTTCGCTTTGCAAAAACAGAAGCTGAAAATTTCAACAAAAAAACCGTGGGTTCTGAAATGATTTTGCTTGGAATTCTCTCCCACCAGCCTTCTGTAGCGTATAATGTCCTAAAAAAGCTTGATATAACTTTAAAAGATGCCAAACGCGAGGTGGAAAGCCTTGTAGGGTATAGCGTTGAGGAAAATCACAACGGCTTTGAATATTCTGTTCGCGCAAAGAAAATCCTTGATATGGCTTATCTTGCGGCAAAAAAGCATGGCAAAACAAAAATTGTGTCCGAGCATCTGCTCTATGCGATTACAAAACAGCCTGATTGCCTTGCTATGAAAGTGTTAGAGACCCTTGGCACAGATGTTTTGGAGATTAAACAAGGCATTTTGAAGGAACTAAACCTGGATACGATGTAAAAATGTATTCATCTTTTGCCTAAAATCCTCACAGGGCAAGGGTTTAGAAGGTTTTCAGCGCTCCTGAAGAATCATCAATCGTTTTAATTCCTGCTTTGGTAAATTCAACAGTATAGCTTGTTTGTCCGCCCGTAGTCTCGCTTTTGACGATGTGACCCACCCCAAACTGTTGGTGAAAAACCCTTGTGCCGTCTTTTAAAGTTTTAAAACCGGGTAAAGGCTGTCCCTGTGGGGCTTTTGCCTGTTCCTTGCATTTTGCAATGATGTCGTGAATGCTCATTTTGGGCTCTGCCGTGTTTGAATTTGTGTTCGAATTTGAATTTTTTTGCGGCAAATTTTTTGGTGCAATTTTTTCGCTTTTTACGTTGAAATTTTGAGATTTCACATTTTCAGAAATTTCAGTTTTTTTATTTTTTACAACGAAGTTTTTCGGTGCTGTCCTTTGCACCTCTTGACTTTTCGCCTCTGCAGACGTCCCAGATTCACTATTTTTGGACTTTTTTATTCTTGCAATGCTTGAAAGCAAGGAACCACCTTTGTTTATCGAACCTGAACTTTCTGTATTACTTATTGGGCGCGTGTTTTCACGTTCCTTTGATGTACCGCAAGATGATTTTTTGTAAAAATTGGTATTTTTTTGGCCATAGCCCTCGTTGTCATTGCCTTTCGATATCTTTGAACCGCCCCAACCATTGTTATAGGCCACTTTCACGTGCGCTTCATCCTCTAAAAGCAGATGTGCAGGGATTTCTTCAATAAATCTTGATGGCGGGAAAAATTTTATATCCCCCCAAACACGGCGCCTTTGCGCCCAGGTCAAGTGTAAGAGGTCCTTTGCACGCGTGATACCCACATACATCAAGCGTCTTTCCTCTTCAAGCTCTGAAGAACTTTCCTGAGCACCGATTGTACGTGCATTTGGGAACATGCCTTCTTCCAGTCCCGCTAAAAACACGACAGGAAACTCAAGACCCTTTGAAGCGTGAAGTGTCATAAGGGTTACAGACTTTTCATTGTCCTTAACTTCATCTATATCAGACACTAAAGCCACCTGGGTTAGGAAATTGCCTAGTGCGCCAAGGTCTTCAGCCTCATCTTCAAAATATAATTCATCCAGCTCAAATTCTCTTACAACGTTTATAAATTCCTGCAAGTTTTCAATCCTGGACTGGTTTTCAACCGTATCTTCAGCTTTTAATTCCGCTAAATATCCCGAATATTCTAAGGCAAAGCTCACAAATTCGGATAATTCCATCTCGTTTTGTTTTGCAATGAGGTTTGTGATTGTGTCCTTAAAGCCCGTGAGGAGTGCTTTGTGGCGGGCTGAAAATTCTTCATATTCATCAATATTTTGAATAATTTCAAAAATGCTCAAATCCTTGCTATCAGCAAGTTCTGCCAATTTTTTAACCGTAGTGTCTCCAATTCCTCGCTTCGGAACGTTTATAACACGCCTCAAACTCTGATTATCATTGGGGTTGTAGACTAATTTTAAATATGCGACAATATCCTTAATTTCTTTTCTCTCATAAAACCTCAAACCCCCGACAATCTTGTAGGGCAAGGAGTTTGACATCAGGGCTTCTTCAATCCCTCTGGATTGCGCGTTTGTGCGGTATAAAACCGCCATATCTTCATACGGAGTGCCTGAATTGTAGAGTTCGCGGATTTTTTTTGCAATATAAAGGCTTTCTTCATAATCGGATTCGGCTTCATAGGTTAAAATCTTCTCGCCCGCGCCTTTTTGGGAATAAAGATTTTTATCCAAACGTTCTGAATTGTTCATTATGACTGCGTTTGCGGCATTCAAGATGTTTTCTGTGGAGCGGTAATTTTGTTCAAGCTTAATTAATTTTGCGTTTTCATAATCCTTCTGAAAACCAAGTATAATCTTAAAATCTGCCCCGCGCCAACTGTAAATGGATTGATCTACATCCCCTACCGCACAAAGGCTTGTGCCGGGGGTTTTAGCCTTTTCATTGTTGTACAACATGCGAATTAACTTATATTGAGCCTTGTTTGTGTCCTGAAACTCATCTGTTAGAATGTGTTTGAACCTTCTTGCATAATTTTCCCTGACCAACTCATTTTCCGCCAAAAGATTTACACAAAGCATGAGCATGTCGTCAAAATCAAGCGCATTGTTGATTGCAAGCTGTTTTTCATATTCATAGTAAACTTCGGAAATTTTTTCTGTTTTATAATCGCGGGCACTGCTTGCAAAGGCGTAAGCATCCTGCATTTTGTTTTTTGCGTTTGAAATTATTGATTTTACAAGCTTAACTTCATAAATTTTTTCATCCAAATTAAACTTCTTTATAGCATTTTTTATTATGGTTTTTGTGTCTGTATCGTCATATATAACGTAGTTATTGCCCCATTTTCTGCCGTCTTTTGTTTGATATTTATCAAGGTCTCTGCGCAAAATTCGCCCTGCGATATTGTGAAAAGTGCCTACCCACATGCGCTTTACGGTTTCTTCGCCAAGATAGGCTGAAAGCCTTGCGCTCATTTCTTTTGCGGCTTTGTTTGTAAAAGTTACGGCCAAAATTTCAAAGGGGCTGACACCGGAATGCACTAAATTTGCTATTCTTGAGGTTAAAACCTTTGTTTTTCCGCTGCCTGCGCCCGCAAGGACCAAAATCGGCCCCGAAGGTTCAGATACTGCCAGGGATTGTTCCTTATTTAATCCCTTTAAAAAAGCTAAATCCTGCATTGCTGTTGTAATTCCCCGTCCCAAAGAAAGTATAATTTAATAAAAAATAGTCAAAATTAAAAAAATATGCTATCATTATAATACAAAAAAATATTAAGGAAAAATTGATGAGCGAAAACAATAACGAACAACCCTCGATTATGGTTCCGTTGGATGATTTGGACAAAGTATCGGATGATGACATCGATAAAGTTGACACTCTGGCTCAGGAATTAGCCACAATCAGGCAGTCCGCTAAAAGAATTGCCATAATCGGTTCAAGAAACCTTGCAATTACTCATCAACAAATTATTGAAACGCTTACAACTTCCCTTGTTATGCAGGGAAACACGATTATAACTTCAGGCGGTTCTTCAGGAACCAATGCTGCGGCAATCCGAGGTGCCATGAAGGCAAACCCTGAAAAATTAAAAGTTATTTTGCCCCAAACAATCGGCCAGCAGCCATCAGACGTTCAAGACCAGCTTATTGGTGTACCGAATATTATTGAACACCCTGATAGGGCCATGATGACTTTGACTGATGCTTCAAGAATTTGCAACCGCGAAATTATTGATGAATGCCAGCAGCTTATTTGCTTTTTGTCGCACACTTCAAACACTTTACATAAAGCGGTGGATTTTGCGGAAGAATCTCACAAAGTTGTAACAGTGTTTTATTTGGATTAATTTTTTGGCATGGCAGTTCAATTTAAAGGCAAAAGCACGTTTTGGAGTCGTTTTTCGGTGCTTTTGAAGAGCAAGTTTTTTGCGCTTCGAAGAAGGGTGTATAATAAAGATTTGTATTTTTCCCAAGATGGCCAGGATAGGTACATTTTGGAATATTTTAAGAATAAAAAAGACGGATTTTTTATTGATATCGGCGCATATAACGGGGTTACTTTCAGCAATACGCTAAGGATGGAAAACCTTGGCTGGAAGGGGATTTGCATAGAGCCAAACCCTGATACGTTTAAAAAGCTTTGCAAAACAAGAAAATGTGCAAAGTACAATGTGGCACTGGATACGGCAAATTCAAGCAAGGAATTTATGAAGATAACTGGGCATTGCGCCGTTTTGAGCGGCATAAAAGAAGAATATCACCCGGAGCATGTTGAAAGAATTAAAAAAGAGCTTGAAGAAATTGGCGGCACGATGGACACAATTAGTGTTCAAACCATGACTTTTGACATGCTTATGGCTGATTTCAAGGATGTTTCCGTGATTGATTACATTTCAATTGACACGGAAGGAAACGAGTTTAAGATTTTAAAGACAGTTGATTTTAAAAAGTACGACATTCGTGTGGTGAGTGTTGAAAATAATTATTCAGACCCTGAATTACAAGGATATATGGGTGATTTGGGGTATTATTGTTCGGCAAAGCTTGGCAGGGATGAGATTTATATTAAAAAAGCCTGATGAGTGTTTTATGTCAAATCCAGGACACAGCGCACACCACGGGCAAAAGTACTTGAGTTTGAGCCTGTGTTCCAAGTGCCGCTATTTAGCCAACCGTTATAATAGCTTGTACCGCTATTCAACGTGCCTGACCATATGACGTTCGGGTTGCAGTTGTTATTCGTCGCGCCCGGGCAGCCGCTGGTCAGTCTTTGGCACTGTATGGCGCCGTAGCCTGAATAGTAGTCACAGAGCTTGTCTGCATTTTGTTGGTGTTTTTCAAATCCAGGACACAGCGCACACTAAGAGCTCCAAGCTGTGTATAGCTGTTCTGGTTAAGAGTACCTGATTTGAGGTAATACTCATAACTCGTACCCGTGCCGGACGTGGTACCTGACCATATAATGTTTGGCTCGCAGTAGCTATTGTTAGCGCCCGGGCAGCCGCTGCTGTAGTGAGGATAGCACTGCAAGGCGCCGTAACCTGAAGATTTGTCACAGAGTGTCTGCAGATTGTTTTTGTGTCAAATCCAGGACACAGCGCACAGTAAGGGCATAGGTATAGCCTAAAGAGTATGTGTCACTGTTGAAAGTACCATTCTGTAAGTATCTTGCGTAGTAATTAGTACCACTCTTTAATGTGCCTGACCATACGATGTTCGGGTAGCAGTTGTTATCTGCAGAGCCCGGGCAATTGTCTGTATGTTTCAATGTACAGCTGTGTCAAAAATGTAAAGGTAGGTGATTTAATTCAACAGTATAAACCATATTGAACGATAGCTTTTAATTGAAATATTTTCCTGGATTGCTTCGGCCGCTGTCGCTTTACCTCGCAATGACGGCTGTTCAATCACTGATAAATAAATCAACTAAAGCATAAAATCATCAAAAGATGACCCTGCCTGACGATTTGAATTCCCATTCTGTCAAAACCCGTGGGCCCTGACACTCTAAGGGTTATTATAAAATTTATATTACCCCATCAGTCAAAAATGTGGCAAGTATTTTTCTTCATCCGTTTTGTATTTTTACCAAAAGAGGGAATGGCCCAATGAAAATTTTACCCGTTTTAAACAATATAAACCCGGTTTCAGCAAAACAAAAAACGCAAAAGGCAGAGCAAAATGTGCCGGCAAAAACGGCATATACCTTGCCTTATACAGGTTCTTTCGATTTTCAAAATTATTTTCTTCCTCCAAAAATTTTGGCATTTACAGGTTCTCAAAAAACGCCGCTCACGGATGAAGATTATAAAAAGGCTGAAGAATATTTTAAAGAGGTCATTAAAGATAAAAATCAATCTTTCTTTCCTATGGGCATTAAGGTGTTTGATTCCGATAAACTTAACGGCCTTCAAAAGGGGATAAAAATTTTTGACGGGCTTACGATGAGAGAAATTGTTTTTATGTTAAATAAACCCATAATCCTTTTAAACAGGGGTTGTAACAACCGCTGCGTGCATTGCGGCTTTAGTGCTGCTCCGTTTTCAAACAAAACCCTGGATCGTATGAGCTATGAGGATTTTAAGGCCTTAATTGACGGTGTGAAAGAGCTTGAAAACCGTATGGATAACAAAGTTCAATTGTATTCTGAAATGGGCCTTTTCCTGGATTCCGATTGTATGGAAATTGAAATAAAGGATAAGGAAGGTCAAGTCTACGATTGTGTTGATTGTATGCGGCTTTTGGGGGATGACATTGAAAAAGTGACCCCTTTGCTTGATACATCGGGCTGGAATTTTGAATCTGCAAAACATCAGGCAATGGCGGAAAAATTTGTGGATTTTGTTTTGGAACACAGCCCCGAAGATGTTGACGATATAAATATTTCCATAAACCCATACCACGGCCTTTATGCGCGCGCCATGGAACTTGAAAACGAGGGGAAAACCGAAAAAGCGGAAGAATTAAGGCAAAAATATGCAAAAAGGGTTGCAAACGTGCTTTTCACCTTTAGTCCGCTTATAAAAAATGATTTTTCCGTAAACATTTTAGCAAGAGCAATCCCTTATGATGAAACGGATACGGGGCTTGATAACCGTGCCTATTATTCAATTGTAATGCGCGTTTTGGATGAATTAAGAATAATGTTTGAAAAAGATTTATCGGGCGAGAAAAAATATGTTCAAACAAAAGAAGAGCTTGAAGGGCTTATGGCCTATTATGACGGGCTTTTTGAAGAATTTCAGCCAAGAAACCTTTTCCCTTGGGGCAGGGCACAGGCGCTTTTTAACCATGATATAGAGCTTATTGAAGGGCGAATAAAGGATTTTCAGGATATGTGTACTTCCATGCCGCAATATGCAAGCAATTTGATTAATCCAAACGGTGCCCTTGTGCTTTCAAGAATGGATGTTTCGGCCAAGACCGATTTGGATTTTAATTTTGAAAACAAGGGAAGGCCTGTAAAACCTTTTGCAACCGAGCTTGATGAGATTTTAAAGCCTGCACGGACAAAAGAGCAGCTTTATGATGAATTTTAAGGTTTTAATTCCGTTTTTGGTTAATATCTAGCCCTGTGGTGTAGTTTTTTCTTTTTTTGTGGCATTAAAACTTGTTTTTAGTATAATAACTTTATAAAGAATTTTTAATAGAGGGTTTATTTATGACAGAAAATGCCGCGCCTATGGGGGAACTTGGGGTTATTACAAGGATTATCGGGCCTGTAATTGACGTTGAATTTCAAGGCGGAAATTTGCCTGAAATATATGATGCACTTGAAATTGAAACAGAAGGTGTTAAAACCGTGCTTGAAGTGCAGCAGCTTTTGGGGCAAAACACAGTAAGGGCGGTTGCGATGAGCTCCACTGACGGTTTAAAGCGCGGAATGCCCGTAAAAAATACGGCTGAACCCATCAGAATGCCTGTCGGCAAAGAGATTTTAGGAAGAATTTTAAATGTTCTGGGCGAACCCGTTGATAATATGGGCCCTGTGAACGCTGAAAATTCGCTTCCTATCCACAGACCCTCGCCTGAACTAACAGAGCAAAACACAAAAGTTGAAATCTTAGAAACCGGGATTAAAGCGATTGACCTTTTAATGCCATATCAAAAGGGTGGAAAAATCGGCCTTTTTGGCGGTGCGGGCGTTGGAAAAACGGTTTTAATTATGGAGTTGATTCATAACATCGCACAAGAGCACAACGGCGTTTCCGTATTTGGCGGCGTTGGGGAAAGAACCCGTGAAGGAAATGACCTTTATAATGAAATGAAAGAATCCGGCGTTTTGGATAAAGTTGCACTTGTTTACGGACAGATGAACGAACCGCCGGGGGCCCGTATGAGAGTTGGCCTTTCAACGTTAACTTGTGCAGAATATTTTAGGGACACAGCAAAACAAGACGTACTTTTATTTATCGATAACATTTTCAGGTTTGTTCAAGCAGGCTCCGAAGTTTCGGCACTTTTAGGGAGAATGCCTTCAGCTGTTGGATATCAGCCTACCTTGGCACAGGAAGTCGGTGAATTGCAGGAAAGAATTACATCTACAAAAGATGGTTCAATCACATCGGTTCAGGCGGTATACGTTCCTGCGGACGACCTGACGGACCCGGCGCCTGCAACAACGTTTACCCACCTTGATGCAAGCACGGTATTATCAAGAAATATTGCATCATTGGGGCTTTATCCGGCATGTGATCCTTTGGAATCAAACTCCCGTGCGCTTGACCCGAATATTGTAGGGGAAGAGCATTACGGTGTTGCAAAGAAAGTGCTTGAAATTTTACAGAAATATAAGGATTTACAGGATATTATCGCAATTTTAGGTATGGATGAACTTTCTGAAGAGGATAAGCTCACCGTGAACCGTGCGCGTAAAATTCAAAAATTCTTATCCCAACCTTTCTTTGTTGCAGAACAGTTTTCAGGCACAAAAGGAAGGTATGTAAAGCTTGAAGATTCAATTAAAGGGTTTAAAGAAATTATTGAAGGCAAGCACGACGATGTTCCGGAGCAGGCTTTTTATATGACGGGAACCATAGAAGATGTGCTTG
Organism: uncultured bacterium; assembly: GCA_947647475.1. Classification (GTDB taxonomy): domain Bacteria; phylum Cyanobacteriota; class Vampirovibrionia; order Gastranaerophilales; family Gastranaerophilaceae; genus MGBC122484. The sequence continues at coordinate 3,798 of CANSKM010000013.1, read as the reverse complement.
AGAAAGCAAAAGAGTGCGCGGTTTAAGCTTTTTAAGGCTTTAAAAAGCGCATTTTAACAAGGAAAAACGGGCTCAAGCTGGCCTAAGGCGGATGATTTAAAAATCGGGGCAAAAATTTTGGCAAAAGATAAGATAAATTTAAAAATAATTACACAGCAAAAAGTTGTCTTTGAAGGCAATGTGGATGCTTTTTACACCGTGGCGGAAGATGGCGCCATAGGGATTTTGCCAAACCATACGGATTTAATCACGGCGCTAAAAGTGGGTGTCACAAAGGCAGTTGTTGAAGGCGAGCCTGTTTTTATCACCACTATGGGCGGAATTTTGCAGTTTAAGGATAATACAGCTGTAATTTTAACGGATTTAGCCGAATTAGGGACAGACATTGACGAAGCACGCGCAAAAGAAGCCTATGAGCGCGCTAAGGCAAAACTTGCAGCGCACAGCGAAAAAACGGAAATTTTAAGGGCCCAGTTCGCCCTTGCAAAAGCCATTGCCCGAATGAGCGCAGCAAGAATGGGTAGATAACCCCTTTTTAGAGGCATTTAACCGTTTGACCTTTTTATTGAATTCAGTTTGCAGGGCCAGCTTTAAATACTTAAAATTTATTTAAAACACTGCGTTGCAACGTTTTTGAAGGCGGCATCCGCTGCGTATTCTTCCCAGTCTTTAAATTTGCCCTGCATTTCAAAATTGTAGCTGCCTGCAGTTTCTCCGGGGTGAACGTTAAATGAAGTCACCTCAAGGTCTTTCACCTTTATGCCGTTTATTATGCTGACATTTTGGTTTGTGCCGATTGTCGTGTCTTTCATCGGGTGAATGAGCATATTTTGCGGCGTTAAAGAGGCTTCTTGAATATTTTTTGCTGCAATCATACGGCGGATTTTATCCTGCTCTTTTTGCATATTTGCCTTGCGTTCGGCCTCTTTTCTTGCGGTTACGCGCTTATTGTACATAGGTAAAAGCACTCCAAGGGTTAAAATTGAAAAGCCAAGGCTTGCAATTTCGCATGCACCCCTGTATTTTGTTGAAAATGCGCTCTTTCCAACCTCATCAAAGGATTTAACCTTGACATTCTTAACCCAGTTGCCGAATTTTTTGAGCATTGAAGCATCTTCAGGCACTTCTTTTATGTGATTTAAAAGTTTTGTACCTTTGGTTTTTTCAAAGAATGTAGCAGCAGCCTTTGCGGCATAGTCTCCAAGGAAATATAGGCCGGAGAATGATGCTAAATCGCGCACGGTGCTTTCTCTTAATTCGTTAGGGTCTTCAGAAGAGAGCATTCTTGAAGCAAACGTTGCGGTTGCAATCCAGCGGCACTGGTCAACTGTCGGGAACATGCCCTTAAACTGAAACATTTCTAAGCTCGGCTTTTTCATCATTGATAAAAGCGCCAAACCGACCATCATTGCGGCGCAAATGGGTTTGTTCCTGTGAAGCCTTTTTTCTTCTTCCGGTGTTAATACTCTTTCTTCTTTTTCAAAGTCTTTATAAATCGGAGCACCCGTTTTTTTGTATTTATGGCGGGTGATTGCCCTGTTAATGTGCTGCATGGACATTGCAAGCGGAATTACAACGGCAAGCCCCATAATGCTTTTGGTGTTTACCATTTTCTTTGCAGCAGATGCAAAACCGTCTAAATTGTTTCTAACCTTGGCTGAGCCGAATTTTCTGCCTAAATCTACCTGGTCGCGAAGTAAATCTGCAAGGTTTGAGCCGAAATTTTTGCCTGCATCTTTAAACCTCAGCGTTTCAACGGCTTCTGTTTGCCCTGAAATAAGCTTAATCGCTTCTTTTATAGCGGTTTTTGTGTCTTTTTTGCTGCCCGGGTTTGAAATAGCTTTAGCTAAAATATCAACAGCTTTTTGGCCTTCATCTCCTGAAAGCTTTTGGGCATAGCTTATCCATTCTTTGCCTTTTAATCCTTCAAGGTTTTCCAATGTTTGTTTTACAAAGATTTTAGCCTCTTCATGTGCACTTGGGGCATTTTCTTTGATTGAATTTTGGTAGAACCCTTTGAGGGTGTCTATTGTTTCAGAGTTTGCCCAAGAGCCTGACATATCAATGCCTTTGAAGTCTTTCATAAAAAGGCCGTTGATTAATTTTGCAGCGCCCAAAACAAAAAAGCTTGGCATAAGGCAGTTTACGGCAAGGCCTGAAAACTCGCGTCTTAGGGTTTCAAAGCCGCCTGCGGGGCCTGTTGCTTTAAAATCTACTGCGGTTCTTGGAATATTTGTTGCAACAGTATCAGTCACGGCAACGCTTAACATTGGCTGTTCGTTTAATGCTTTTAAAACAGTAGTTGCAGCATCCATTGCCCCTGTAAATGCAGGAGTGGCGCTTTTTTTAGCGTTTTGTTGCGTAAACCTGTTTTCTAATCCTATTTTTTCAACTGATAGTGGTGTCATCTAATTCCTTGTTAAATTCAAAGTGTCTAAGCTTTGGCAATTACTATAAACCTCCTGAATATAAAAAATTGCCTGTTGTTTTGTAAAAGTTGTTTTTTTATAAAGCTTTGGCGCCTTACTTTGCGCCCAAAATGACGCACAGGAACTTAATTCTAACTGTTACGTACGTAATATTATTAAAAACACGGGAAAATTTCAAGCTAAAAGGAAAAATCTTTATGAGTTCTTTATATTTTTTTGGTTTTAAGAGCAAATTAAAATAGTGACGGTTTTTATATTACCCAATCAGGTAATATTCAAATAAAAATTTTAGTATATGCTACATAATAGTCAACTTTAAACGCGAGGAATATGCATTTATGTCAACAACACAGACAGGATCGAATCTCCTGTATGAACATTCAGGTCTAAAAAATATAAACCTTGATAAGCTTTCAACAAGGCATGTAGAGCTTCTTGAAATTCAAAACAAACTTTTGTTTTACAGAAAAAGGACAAAAAATTTATTTTTAAAGGTTATTTACGCCTTGACGCTTTGTCTTATAAAGCTCATCACCTTTTTTGAAATAAATAACATCTCTTCATAAATTTTAAATTGTTTAATCTTGTTTTAACTGTTTTATTTTGGAATTTTTATCCTTTTTGATAGTGTGCAAAGGGAAGATAATATGTTAAAATAAAATTGCTCTGTGCGGGTTGTAATTTTGTTCCTACATTTTTACAAAAAGGGAGAGCAAGCTCTTTTTAAAAGATAATTGAAGTACACCTTGGGCTTTTGGTTTTTTCCTTTAGCTTTTTTAAAGGAAACGGATTTATCGAGGCGCTCACCCACCTTGCTGATTTAGCAGGGTAACAAAATTTACCCGCGCAGAGTTTTATTTTTTGGGTGAATTTATTCAACGGCCATCCGTCATTGTAAGCGTTGCTGAAATTCATTTAATGGCCACCCGTCATTGCGAGGGAAGCGACAGCGACGAAGCAATCCAGGAAGATATTACGCGGTTTTTCAAGTTGTCCAACCCCTGAAATCCTTCCATTCCAAGGGTTTTGGCCTCAGGGAGCGGATTTTGCGGGGCGTTGAACGCCCTTTGTGAGGGCTTTGTTGAAAAGGCCGAACCCGCAATAATCCAAGACACAAAGGTCCCGTCTTTGACCCCTGTGCGATATGGTCTGCCTCCGGTGCACGAGCCAGCTCTGCATACAGGCTCATTGCTTTCGCTCCAGCTCAACCAATTCCCTTTGCATCTTTAACGCTCCCTTCAACCAAAACCCTCTCCATTTCAGGATTTAGAGTTCAATCTTGAATTTATGAGCTAAAAACTAAATCATCCAAACTTTTTGAAATTTAAAAGCATACGAAAGGCTGAAGGAGCTATGGAGCGACCACTTC
>CANSKM010000012.1 GCA_947647475.1 uncultured bacterium | reverse complement strand
TAAAAACCTGAGAGAGCTTTTTATTTACAAAGTATATCCAATTGGGGTTACATTTCTTAATACTTCGCGATATGATATAATAAATTTATAAATTTTAGGATAGATTTTAATTTTAGGGTAAAAAAATTGAAAATTGTTGTTTGCATAAAGCAGGTTCCTGACACAAACGATGTTAAATGGAGCAAAGAAAATAATATTATAAGAGAGGGGCTCACAAATATTTTAAACCCGTATGATGAGTTTGCAATTCAGGCGGCGCTTGAAATTAAAAAGATTAACCCTGATACAAAAATTACTCTGCTTTCAATGGGGCCCTCTTGCGCAAAAGAGGCACTTGAATACGGGCTTGCGCTTGGAGCAGACAACGGGATTTTGCTTTCGGATAAAAGGTTTTCAGGCGCAGACACAAACGCCACCGCAAAAACCTTAGCTCAAGCCATAAAAAATAAAATTAAAGACTTTGACATTATAATCACGGGCCAGTTTGCAACAGACGGAGACACCGCACAAACAGGGCCTTCCCTGGCGCATCAATTAAACATTCCGGTTTTAACATACGTAAAAAAGGTTCTGGATGTTGAAGAAGGAAAGCTTGATGCAAAATGCGAAAGGGAAAATAATATTTCAACGTTTGAAATTCAAACCCCTTGTGTTCTTTGTGTTTTAAAAGGGTGTGCAAAATTATCCGACCCGAAAATTGAAGATTACATAAAGGCACAGAAAAAAGAACTTAGAATATTTAACGCCGATGATATTGAAATGGATGTTGAAAAATGCGGAATTAAAGGCTCTCCAACTTTTGTTCAAAAGGCTTTTCGCCCTGAAATTTCAAGAAATTGTATAAAAATTGAAGAAAATTTTGCAAAAGAAATTTTATCACACATAAGGGAAATATAAGGAAGGGCAATGGCAAGAAAGAAGAAACACAACAAGGCTAATATTGAAAATAACCCGACAAAGGCGCCTGCGGCAGAAGCTGCAAACGCTACAGCAAACGAAACTGAAGCAGAAAAAAAGCCTGAAATAAACGAGAATATGGCGGAAAATATTGAAGCGCCAAAAAAAGAAGTCTCAGGGGAAATTTTTGTATACGCAGAAACGGTTGAAACAGAGGACAAAAAAGAATTTCACCCTGTTGTGTTTGAACTTTTATCTAAAGCGCGTAAGCTTTCATCTGAACTTTCTTCACTAAAAGTTTCTGCCGTTATTTGCGGCAAGAACGAAGACAGCCTGAAAACAGAACTCTACAAAGGCGGTGCGGACAAAGTTTATTTTATAAGTAATGACAAAATTCAAAGCCACCTTGGAAAAGCCTGCGCCATTACTGAACTTTGCAAAATAAAAAACCCTGAAATATTTTTAATCGGCGCCACAATTGAAGGAAGAAGCATAGCACCTCTGGTTTCTTCCGCGCTTGATACGGGCCTTACAGCCGATTGCACAAAGCTTGAAATAACAGATTTTAAGGATGAAAAAAAACTTGCCGCAACAAGGCCAACCTTTGGCGGACAGCTAATGGCAACAATTTTATGTAAAAAAATGCCTCAAATGGCAACAGTTCGGCCCTCTGTACTTCAAAAAAACGAGGAAATTTATAAAACCGAAGGGGAATTTGAAGAATTTACACCCGAAATGACGGATTTTACTGACCCAATCAGGCTTTTAGGGTGCGAACCTGTTAAAAATAAATTATCTTCAGAACTTGAAAACGCGCAAATAATCGTTGCAGGCGGAAAAGGCCTTAAAACCGAAGAAAATTTTGAAAAATTGAAAAAATTTGCAAAGCTCATTGGCGCAACGGCTGCAGGCTCCAGAGGGGCAGTTGATATGGGCCTCATTGAAAAAGAGTATCAAATCGGCCAAACGGGAAAAACCGTGTCCCCAAAGGTTTATATCGCATTTGGAATTTCAGGCGCCATTCATCATTTGGTTGGAATTGAGAATTCTAAGAAAATTATTGCAATAAATACGGATGAAAACGCCCCTATTTTCCAAAACGCAGATGTGAAAATTGTAAAAGACACATCTGAAATTTTGGATGAACTCATTAAAGAGGTTGAAGGGGAGCTTGACAAAAAGGCGGAAGAAAAATCATAAAGAAAAATAAAGGGTAGTACCGTGCCTTCTCCTGCACACGAATTTTACTAGGAAATCGGTAGGGAAAGGAGGCAATAATGAATAATATTGCAATAAAAATCGCCATCACGGCAATGATAGCGATTTTACAATTCGTTTTATTATTCTTATAGGGTACTAAGTGAAGCCTCAAGGAAGTTATGTTTCTTTGGGGCTTCCCCCTATATTTACATTATATACTAAGTTTTATTTTTTTCAATTACTCCGTTTCGATTGCTCTTAGTTTTTTGTAAAGCTCAATTTCATTATCGGAAATTGTTTTTGGAAGGACAATTGAAATTTTCACGTTTAAATTCCCGGCTCCGCCCTCTTTTTTGGGAAGCCCCAGGCCCTTTAATCTTAAAAGCTTTCCGCTGCTTGTTTTTTCAGGAATTGTAATTGTAACTTTACCATCCGGTGTTTCAACCTCTTTTTTGCCGCCTAAAACCGCTAAAGAAGGTGTAATTTCAACTGTTTTCGTTAAATCTTCCCCATCAATTATAAAATTTGGGTCTTTAATTTTTACGGTTAAATATAAATCGCCCTTACGGCCTGCTTCATCGCTTCTGCCTTCGTTTTTAAGGCGAATTTTCTGCCCCTCTTTTACAAACTTTGGAATTTTAACGGATAAATTTTTTAAATTTCGTTCAATGCCTGAACCCGCACAGTGCGAGCAAAAGCTCCCCGCACCCCCGTGGGAAGCGCCACCGCAGTATCTGCATTTTTGATAATCCGTTATTGTGATGCTTTTTGTGCCGCCACTTATAACGTCTTTAACGCTTAAAACAAGGTTTTGGTTTATATCAAGGCTCTCTTTTTGTGCAGCATTCGGGTTATCTCTTCTTTTTGAAGCGGATCTCGGGTCAAAGCCGGCATTTTGCCCCATGCCCTGTCCCATATTCGAATAAAAACCGCCGCCTCCGTACATATCGTTGCTAAAGCCTCTTCCATAAGAGGTTTTGGCACCGCCCGACATTAAATCGCCGAATATTGCACTAAAAAAGTCTGAAAAGCCGCCTGCATTTCCGCCAAAATTGCCGCCGCGGGCACCCCCTTGTGCAAACTGTGAAAAATCAAAGCCTGCAAAGCCGCCCATAGAAGGGTCAAAATCTGCTCCGTTTTGAAAACCTGAACCCAAAGTGTCGTATCTTTGGCGTTTTTCTTTATCCCCCAAAACTTCATAAGCTTCGTTTATATCTTTAAATTTTTCCTCGGCCCCTTTTTCTTTGTTCACATCAGGGTGATATTTCCTTGCAAGCTTTCTGTAGGCAGATTTTATCTCTGTCTCGCTTGCGTCTCTTTTTACGCCTAAAATTTCATAATAGTCTTTATACTTCATATTTTTATATTAATTCAAATTTTAAAAAACTTTGTCAAACTTAATCTTTTATTAATAAATTATTTTAAAATTGCAAAAAATTCATCCGCCGAAAGGCGATAAAATTTTTAAACTGCCAAAAACAAAACCTAGTGTTTCTTTTTATATCTTTTGCCATCCACTTCATGCACATTTTCAATTGCAATAAAGGCTGTCGGATCAATTTCACTTACAACGTCTTTAATTTTCGGGATTTCAATTTTTGTAATAACGCAATATACCATTTTGGATTTTGCGCCTGAATATCCACCCTCTGCAGCAAGATATGTAACGCTTTTATCAAGCTTTTTCATAATGGCTTTGCCGATTTCTTCATATTTCGGGCTCATAATAAACACTGATTTTGCTTCGCTTGTTCCCTGCAAAACAAGGTCTATTGCTTTTGAAGCTATAAAATATGTAACGGCGGAATACATCGCCTTATCAGGGCCGTAAATAAACCCGGCAATGGTAAAGATAAAGACATTAAAAAACATTACAATTTCGCCGACCCCAAACGGGTACCTTTTTGCAATTTTTATGGCTAAAATTTCTGTCCCGTCAAGCGCCGCATTGCTTTTTAAAACAAAACCAACTCCGACTCCTAAAATTATCCCGCCAAAAATTGCCGCAATCAGTGTGTCTTGAGTAAATTCAAAACCTGTTTCTAAAAATAATTCAGAAAATAAAGAAAGCATTATAACGCCATAAAACATCTGGCAGACAAACATTTTGCCAAACTTTTGAAACGCCATAACGACAAAAGGCAGGTTAAATAAAATTAAAAAGAGACCGAAAGGCAATTTTGTTAAATAGTTTGCCATAATTGCAAGGCCCACAACCCCGCCGTCGATTACATCTCTTGGAATTAACACACATTCAATCGCAAAAGCTGCAATGATACACCCGAGTGTGATAAAAATCAGTCTTAATAATAATGTTTTTAAAAATCCTTTAGCCATAGTTTTATGATAAAATAAAAAAATGAAAAAAGTAAGTACGTTTTTATCAATATTTTTTTGTCTTATAGTTCTTTTGGGCCTTTTTGGATGCGCAAACCAAAACAGAGAACCAAAAGATTTACTTGCAAGAATAAAGTTCAGAAATAAAATCGTAATCGGCATAAAAAATGATTCAAAGCCCTTCGGATACGTTGAAGACGGCGAATTAAAAGGGTTTGATGTTGATATTGCAAAAAGCATTTCAAAAAACCTGCTTGGAGATGATAAGGGTGAATGTATTGAATTTGTAATAGTTACGCCCGAATCAAGAATAAGCGATTTAAACTCGGGCAACGTTGATGTTGTGATTGCAACAATGAGTATCAGCGCAAAAAGGACTCATATAATAGATTTTACAAACCCTTATTTTGTTGCAGGACAAGCCTTAATGGTGAAAGACTCATCAAAAGTAAATTCAATCGAAAGCCTGAACACAAGAAGGGCAGGAATTATCCTTGGCACAACAGGCGAAAAAACAATCAGACAGCTTGCTCCAAACGCAACGGTTATTGCAAAGAAAAACTATAACGAAGCTTTTGACCTTTTAAAGGAAGATAAAGTGGATGCCATTTTAGCCGATGACAGCATTTTATACGGCTTTATTATTGATAATAAGGGCTATAAAATCCTTCCTGCAAGATACACCAAAGAATTTTACGCAATCGCACTTCGCCAGGGAGATGAAAACAAAGAATTAAAGAACGCTTTGAATAAAATTTTAAACCACATGCAGCAATCCGGAAAACTCAACAGAATAAAGGAGAAATGGATTCCAAATTTACACAAAGGCGCTTAATGTGATATAATTTCCCTTGAAAAACGGATAGAAATAGTAAAATAGGGAAATAAAAATGGAAGTTAAAAAAAGACACGCCTTTTGGGAAGTAATTTTCTGGGTTATACTTCTTTTAGGCATCTATATGTCGGCAAGCATTGCCTTGGGTATGCACGAAAAAACGGTAAACCCGATATTTGTAGGCTATACACAACCGTCAAATTCAATATTTATCGGCATAATTGCAGGCATGATAGCACTTTTATTTGCAGCGCTTAAAACCCAAAAAATTATGTCTAAAAGCAGGGGTAGCGAAGAGATGAGCACCATCTCAAACCACATCTACCACGGTGCTATGGCATTTTTAAAAAGAGAATATAAAATTTTATCATTCTTTGTAATAATCGTTGCAGTTCTTATTGCAGTGTTTATCGGCGCAAAAACGGCCCTATGCTTCCTTTGCGGCGCTATATGTTCTGCAATTGCAGGCTTTATCGGAATGACCGTTTCAACAAAATCAAACTCAAGAACGGCTCATGCAGCAGAAAAATCTTTAAACTCTGCCTTTAAAATTGCATTTTCAGGCGGCGTTGTTATGGGTATGACGGTTGTGGGCCTCGGTCTTTTTGGCTTAACCGTTTTATATTATATTTTTAAAGACTATGAAATCGTCAACGGTTTTGCCCTTGGCGCAAGCTCTATCGCGCTTTTTGCCCGTGTTGGCGGCGGCATCTTCACAAAGGCTGCTGATGTCGGCGCAGATTTAGTGGGTAAAGTGGAAGCGGGAATTCCTGAAGACGACCACAGAAACCCCGCCGTTATTGCAGACAACGTGGGAGATAACGTTGGTGATGTTGCCGGAATGGGTGCAGACCTTTTTGAATCATACGTTGGTTCAATCATCGCATCAATCACTCTTGGTGCACTTTGTTTAAATTTACAGGGCGCATTTTTACCGATTGTACTTTCAGGAATCGGGATTTTCTCTTCAATCCTTGCAGTTTACTTTGTAAGAACAAGAGAAAACGGAAACCCGATGTTCTCCCTTCAATTGGGTACAACAGGCTCAATGCTCATGACAATAATCGGCTCATATTTCTTAATTACAAACTGGTTCCCAAGAAAAGAATGGGGCCTTGGAATTTTCTTTGCACTTGTAATCGGTATCGTTGCAGGCACCTTAATCGGATATTTAACAGAATACTTTACATCTTATAACTTTATGCCCGTTAAAAGAATTGCCCAATCAACGGAAACAGGAACTGCAACAACGGTTATCTCAGGGCTTGACGTTGGTATGATGAGCACATTCTTCCCAATGGTAATTATAAGCTTGGCCACAATCGGCTCTTTCCTTGTAATAGGCGGTATGCAAAGCTACACTTTGGGTGTTTACGGCATAAGCATTGCTGCAATCGGTATGCTCTCAAGCGTTGGAATGATTGTTGCGGTTGATGCTTACGGCCCGATTTCAGACAACGCAGGCGGCATTGCCCAAATGGCAAACCTTGATAAGGTTGTAAGAGAAAGAACAGACAAGCTTGATTCTGTCGGAAACACAACGGCTGCAATCGGGAAAGGCTTTGCAATAGGTTCTGCAGCCCTTACGGCACTTGCCCTCCTTTGTGCTTATGCAACTGTTGTAAACCTTGAAGATATCGACATTTTAAACCCATTCGTAACATCAGGCGTGCTCTTTGGGGCTTCTTTGCCGTTCCTTTTCTGCTCTTTAACAATGGGTGCAGTCGGCCGCGCGGCAGGAAAAATGGTGGATGAAGTAAGACGCCAGTTTAGGGAAAACCCGGGAATTATGACAGGCGAAACGGCACCAAATTACAAAAAATGCGTTGATATTTCAACAAAAGCGGCAATTTTAGAAATGCTCCTTCCGGGCATCATCGCAATCGGCGCTCCGCTCGTTGTGGGGCTTGGGGTTGGTGCTCTTGTAGATAAAACAATCGGCGCACAGGCCCTTGGCGGTATGCTTATGGGCGCAATTGCAACAGGCGTTTGCCTTGCAATTATGATGGCAAACACAGGCGGTGCTTGGGATAATGCTAAAAAATATATTGAAGAAGGACACTTTGGAGGAAAAGGCTCCGCGCAGCATGCTGCAAGCGTTGTGGGCGATACAATCGGCGATCCTTTCAAAGACACATCAGGTCCTTCTTTGAACATCTTAATCAAACTTATGACCATTGTGTCATTAGTCTGTGCGACATTGTTTATCGCATAAAAATCTGTTAAACAATTCGTATGAGCGTTAAAAACGAAAAATTTTTAATTCAAACAAACGGATTGTGCGACATTATCGACATAACAAGAAAAGTTGATGATGCAATAAAATCAGCATTTAAGGATGACGGCACGAAAAATGCCGTCATTCATATTTTCTCACCCGCTTCCACCGTTTCAATCACAACAATGGAATACGAACCGGGGCTTATAAAAGACATCCCTGAAATTTTAAATGAACTTATCCCGGCTGACAGGACCTATCACCACGACAAAACCTGGCATGACGGAAACGGCTATGCACACATCAGGGCTTCAATCATAGGAAACGGAATTTCCGTACCCTTTGTAAACGGGGAATTGGAACTTGGCACCTTTCAGCAGATTGTTTTAATCGATTTTGACAACAAACCAAGAACAAGGAGCATCATCGTGCAGATTGTGTATTAGATTTAGTTTTTCTTTACTGATTTTATTTCATCATCTGAAATGGCATAGAACAAAATGCCGATAAGCCCGAGCACACCCAATATTGCTCCGCCCATTGCGATATTTGCTATCATTTTATCTCCCCTATTTTACTTAGACAAAATTTTATACTCATAACCGTTTTGATTCCAAAAAGAGTTAAGCATATTATAGTTGCAAAATTTACAACAGCTTGCACAACAGTGCATGTAGTATAATTCACAAAAAACCAGGCTGCGCATCCTGATATTGCAGTTACAGTAAATGTTAAAAGCAATCTGTAAAATATTAACTTTTCTTTATACAATTCAATCATAAGAAAGATTATAACACAGAAATTCACTACCTGCACGCTGCATTTGCATACTCCAAAATACAGTTGTAAAATTAAATAATGGCAAATGATTTACAACAAATTAAAGAAAAAATCGGAAAAAATATTGCCGAATACAGAAAAAAGGCCGGCATCAGCCAGCTGAAGCTTTCTTTAATGGTTGAATCAGGCGAAGATTACATTTCCCACATAGAATGCGGAAGATATTTTCCAAGCGTAAAATTAATGTATAAAATTTCAAAAGCTCTAAACGTAGAATTGTTTGAACTGTTTAGATAATAACGTTCCCCTTAAATACTGCTTAACATATCTTAAAATTTAGTGTAGAATTGTTTTAAGCTACTCTGTTAAAAAAGGCGCAATATGGCAAAAAATGGTTTAAATGATTTAGGCAAAAATTTGAAACCAAAAGAGTTTCTCCTCCTAAAATCCAAAGATGACCTCACTCTTGAACACAATAAAAACACCCCTTTGTTTAAGCTCACAGGCTTTTTAGGGACGGCAGGGGAAGCAATTCAAGACAGTACAGGGAAAATCACCCTTTTTGTCGACCCAAGATACCACATTCAGGCGGAGGCCCAAACCAAAGGAAGAAATGTTGAAGTTGTAAAGCTTGATATGAAAACAAGCCTGACAGATGCACTTAAAAGCTTGCTGCGCAAGGGAAGCACTCTTTATGTACCTTCAAAATCAACTAAAATTTCCACATATAAAACCTTTAAAAAAGAATTAAAGGGCATAGAAATTTTGCCCTACGACACCAAAGACGAGCCCGAAACAGACGCTGAGATTGAAAATGTGCCGCTTGAAATTTGCGGTGTAAGCTATGATAAAAAAATTGAAAAACTGAGGCGCAAAATCGCCGGCCGCAAGGAAAATTCGGACAAAAAAGAAGGTCAAAGCATATTTTTAACAAGTTTAGACGATGTTTCATATATTTTAAATTTAAGATGCTACGATACGCCAAATACCTCCGCTATAAGGGCAAAAATGCTTATAGGGCCAGATGAAACTTACATTTTTTCAGATTGCGCCCTGCCAAAGCTAAAAGGGGTGAAGGTTTTGCCGCTTAAAAGCATGGAAAAAATCTTGAAACAAACAGAGGGCAAGGTTTTAATTGATGAAAATAACATAACATTAAACGATTTTAACCTTGTAAAAAACCCTGTAGCATTAAAGAAAAACCCTGTTGCAAAAATGGCTTCGATTAAAAACGGGGCAGAAATCAAACATTATAAAAATGCCTTTAAAAGGCTTGATGATGCGCTATATGCTTTCAGAGAAAAAATTAAACCCGGTTTAAGCGAATTTGAATTGAAAGAAATTTTTGAAGACGAGCTTAAAAACCACGGCGCCATCGGGACAAGCTTTAAGACAATTCTTGCCGTTGCTGAAAATTCAAGTTCTATCCATTATTCAAGCTGGTCAAAGGATAAAAAAATTGAACCCGGGGAAATTTTGCTCCTTGATTGCGGCGGATATTACGAAGGGGGCTATGCAACAGATATTACAAGGGTTTTTGTCTGCCCGCCCGAAAACAAAACAAACAGCAAAACCGATTTCAAAACAAAAAACAAACAAAATGTGTCAAAAAAGGTAAAAGAAATCTACACAGCCGTTCTAAAGGCCCAATTGAACGTATATTTCGGAAATTTCACGGAGACAAAACCAATGGATGACCTTGCAAGGAAAATCTTGAAATCATACGAAAAACAAGGATTTTCTTTCCCGCATTCTTTAGGCCATGGGGTTGGAATCCCGGTGCATCAGGCGCCGCCCACGTTAACCTTAAACCCGAAATTCAATTGCCGCCTGCAAAATAATATGGTGTTTACGATTGAGCCCGGGCTCTATAACAGCACACAAAACAAGAGGGATTTCGGCATCCGCCTTGAAAACACAGTATATTACGACAAAAAAGCGGGCAAAAAGGTGTCCCTTTCAAGGTTTCCCTATGAAGAAGCGTTGATTGAAAAAACCATGCTCACCAAAAAGGAATTAAATTGGCTTCAAGCCTGGCAGGAAGGCAAAATATAGGAAGAAAAAATGATTGAAATTACAAGCGTTCAAAATAACACGGTAAAAGAAGTTGTAAAGCTTCATCAGAAAAAATACAGGGAAGATTTTATAATTGTTGAGGGCGAAAAATCCGTATCTGAAGCATTTGAAGCCAATTTAAAGGCAAAATATGTGTTTTCTTCAGATAAAACCATGCTTCAGCGTTTTGAAAAAAATTTTGAAAAAGGAACCGAAGCCTATTTTGCAAACGAAAAGGTCATGGAAAAAATTTCCACAACAGAAAGTGCGCCAAACGTTTTGGCTGTGGTGCAAAAGCCAAAAAACACAATGGAAAATTTTAAAAATTTTAGAAAAATTGTCCTTTTGGATAGTATAAAAGATGCAGGAAATTTAGGGACGATAATAAGGACTGCTGCGGCTTTTGGGGTTGAAGGAATAATTTTATTCGGAGATTGCACGGATGAATTTTCCCCAAAAACAATCCGCTCTGCCGCCGGGAATATTTTCAAAGTTCCTGTTGTACATTGCCCTGTGGAGCAATTGAAAGAGTTTAAAAAAAGCCATAAAATGGTATCGACGGTTGTTAATTCCAAAAATTTTATTCAAAATTTTGAAGCGCAAGGGCCCTATATCATTATGTTTGGCTCCGAAGCGCAAGGGCTTTGTGAAGAATTGTTAAGTTTGTCGGATGTTTCATACACAATTCCTATGAAAGAAGGTGTAGAATCCCTAAATTTAGCCATTTCCACAGGAATTACCCTGTATGAAATCTTTAAACATTAAAGCCCACAAATCTTTTATTGCATCTTTTTAAATATTGTTGTATTATTATTTTACGGCGTCTTGCCCTTATTGTTTTGATGAAAAAAGGAACTTTATGAGAGTATTTCCGATACATGCAAATCAAACTTATTTAAACAACAGGCTTCGTGTATTCGGACAAGGTTTTTCAAACAATACTCCAAAATTAAATCAATTAAATCAAAATGATGTTTTCGTTCGCTTGGCCGCCGCAAGTACAAAAGATGCCCGCATTGAAAAAGAATTAAATGATATGGGGCTTATCTAGTTTCATTTTTTAAAGGAAAGAAACCCTATGAAAATTGCTGTTATCGGGCTTGGCTGTTGGGGATTGGTATTAACAAAGTTATTAACAAATAACTTCGATGTTGTGTATGGCTGGTCCAGAAAAGAGGATTTAAGCGACGAACTTTTGCGCGCAAAAAAGGCCTCAAGGCCCTTCAGCGTTGAACTTGATAAAAAAGTAAACATCACATCCGATATGAAGGAAGCAATCGAAGATGCGGACATTATCCTTCTTGTAGTGTCAACTTCGGCTATTCGTCCCGTTTGCAAACAGTTAAAAGAAGCGGGAATTAAGGATAATCAAATTCTCGTAAACACATCAAAGGGGCTTGAACTCCCTTCCTTAAAAAGGATGAGCGAAGTTATAAAAGACGAGCTTCCAAACCAAAAATTTGCAATCCTTTCAGGCCCGACCCTTGCAAAAGAAGTGCTTGACGGATATCCGACAGCTGCAACCGTTGCAGCGGATGACATTGAAGTTGCAAAGGCCGTTCAAAAGGCACTCACCGTGAAAGACAAATTCCGCCTTTACACAAACACGGATATCATCGGCGTTGAACTTGGCGGCAGCCTTAAAAACGTTATTGCAATTGCAGCAGGGTTTTTGGATGAAATGAATTTCGGGGATAACTCCAAAGGTGCGCTTTTAGCGCGCGGCATGGCAGAAATTGCCCGTGTTGCGGTGCAATTGGGTGCAAACCCTTCAACAATGTGGGGTTTATCCGGCATGGGAGATTTAATTGCAACCTGCTCAAGCCATTTAAGCCGAAACAACACTGTTGGCCGCATGCTCGCGCAAGGTAAAAAAATTGACGATATTTTAGAGAGCCTGGGGTCTGTTGCAGAAGGCGTTAAAACTTCAAAAGCCGTTTGTGAATTAGCCGAAAAACTCGGAATTGAAACGCCGATTTCAAATGCGATTTATAAAGCCGTTTATTCAAAAGAAAATTCAAAAGAAATTTTCTTAAACCTTATGAACAGGCAATTAAAAGGCGAAGAAGAGTTTTTGAAAAAATAAAATAGTTTTAAAAAATACGGCTTGAAGCTTGATTTTGCTTTTAGAGGCCGTATTTTTATCAATTTATTTTGCTTAAAAAACAGTTTATTTATTCATCAATATAAGATATAATTCTTTCGATGTTTTTAGAAATGCTGTTTAATTTGCTTTCGATGCTCTCAACCCTTGAAGCAAGGCTCTTTGTCTGGCTTGTGTTGTCATAGAAAAGGTCGATAAATGATTTTACATCAAACCCCTCAGATTGCTTTTGTAAAATCAATGAAATCTTTTCATCCAGCTCTTCAAGGCGCATTTCTTGAATTTTATATTTCTTTTGAACGCCTGCAAGCGCTTCTTCAACCCTTTGCGGCGCACCGTAATCTTTTTCGCTTTGAACAAGCTTTGCTGTCATCCCTTCAAGGCCAAGCTTTTCTGTGTGTTCAATCTTTTTAGAGAGAACATCCATAACCTTTGAAAGGTTCTCAAGCCTTGCATTTGTGTTTCGAAGCCAGCCGCCAATGTTTTGGAAATCTGCCCCGATATTTTTATGGGATTTTTCAAGGCTTAGTCTCATCTTTGCAAGGTCTGCTTCTAAATCTGCCATAGAATAAGAATTGTCAGCCTTTTGCTCTATGCGGCTAATAATATCATCAAGTCTTCCTGTTACATTGTCTGAAAGCTTTGAAATCTGCGCATCTTCAGAATTTCCTCCGATGCCTTCTTTTACATTGTCGATAATTGTGCTAACAATGCGCTCAGATGCTTGGTTTATAATAGCTTCAAGCTTTTGAGCGGAATCATCATGAGAATTTTTGAATTCTTTGCTGATTTCTTCTTTAAGCGCCTCTTTTAAATTGTTTAAAACCTCAAACCTTTCATTCACAACCATCCTTGTGGTTACAAGGTCTTCGTTAAATGAATTTATGCGCTCTAAAGTGCTCACCTGGTTGCTTTGAATAGCATTTTTCAGGTCTTCAATTAAAAACTCAACGTTTTTCAGGTTTTCAAGTTTTTCATCCAAAACTCCCCTGAATTCGTTTGCAGCGTTGTTTTTAATATAAACCGTGTTTGAAAGAGCCTCGCCGACATTTTTTGAAATGTCCTCAATGATTGCTTCTTTCTTATCAAGCTTGTCAAAACCTTCTCTGATTTCAGCAAAGATATTGTCTTTTAAATATTCAAGCTGAGATAAAAGCTGGTCTAATTTCACGCTTGCAGCAACGTTTTGCGCATCTTCTTCCTTGTCTGCATCGGGTTTGAACACACTTACAATTTTTGCAATTTTTTGGATAACTTCCTTCATCCTCAAATCCACGTGGGATTTCATCTGTTTTGTGTATTCTTCTTTATCCACGTTTGATTCAAGCAACGATTGAATTTTATCGTCAATTCCGCGAATAAGACTCGGAGGAATTTCGCTGTTGCCGTTTAAGCTTATGTTTTCAAGCTTGAAGGACAACTCTGAGTTTAAATTTTGGATTTCATTTAAAAGCTCTTTGCCATTATGAATTTGCTGAAGGTTGCATCTTTCAACCTTATTTTCAATTTCGGCAAGAATTTCCTGCTGGTTTGTCTCGTTTAATGATGATACGGCGGTTTTTGGGGCATTATTTACAATCAGCCTTTCAAGCTTGCCGTCCAAAAGTTCAAAGTTTGTCTTGCTGTTTTTGTTAATGCCCATAATGCCCGCTAAAATATCGCTCTTCATTGAGCTTAGGGTTTCATGGGTCTGCAATTGGTTCAGGCTTATAGCATCATTAATTCTATCCGTGCCTTCCTGCGTCAGCGTTTCAAAGGTAGATTCCATAGAATTTAGTTTATCTTTGAATTTATCTTCATAATCGCTGATTTTTGCAAGCAATTCGTCAATATTTGTTTTGTGGTCGTTAAATTCTTTTTCGATGTTGTAGTTTATATTTTCGATGGTCTCCATTATGTGGTTTGACATATTTTGCAAATCCACTTTAACGCTGTCCCCGCCGAAATTTTTGCTTGTAATTTGTTCAACTTTTGATGTTATGGTATCAACCACCTGCGCAAAATGTTGTTTTAATTCCGTAATGTTAGCGGAATTTTCAGACACAACGTGGTTTCTAAAGATTTCAAGCTTATCTGCAATTTTTGGAACACTTGCGTTTAATTGTTGAAGAACCTGAATGCTTGTGCCGTCTTGCGCCTTTTCAAAGTTTTCCCTTAAAGATGCAATTGAAGAATTAACTTCGTTTGCAACGCCGGACATCATATTTGACAATTGTTTTACAGAATCTGCCGATTGCAAAGTTTCAACGCATCTTGAAATTTTATCCAAAGGCTCTTCAAAAGCCTTCATGGACTGGCTTCCTTCAAGAGATTTCATTCTTTCTGAAATTCCTGAAAGTTCCGTTTTTAAAAGCTCGACCGCATTTACAAGGTGTTGTTTTTCGTTTTCCTCCTGAACACGGATAGCATCTTCAATTTTTCCCAATTGGCTTTGGATAAAATCGTGGCTTAATTCAAGTGTTTCCGCGTTGCTTTTAATAATGCTTTTTGCAACATCATCCAGGTTTGAATTTGAAGACATATTCACAAGAACATTTTTCAT
>CANSKM010000011.1 GCA_947647475.1 uncultured bacterium | reverse complement strand
CTATTGCCCACCGCACAGGGTCAAGCCCCGCCTCTTTTATAGCGTTTTCAACACGTTCAACGCTAGGCGTTTCGCCATTCTCCAGGGTCAAAATAACCTTTTTTTCAACAATAGCCATAGTTTTAACCTGTTTTTTACCTAAAATTGCCTAAAATCCTTGCAGTACAAGGGTTTACTTCGTTGATAAGCCTTAAATGCACTCTACATCAATATCCCGGCCATACATGCAGAAACGTAGGAAGCAAAGGTGCCGCAAATGAGCGCTTTTATGCCTAATTGCGCCAGGTCGGAGCGTCGAGAGGGCGCAAGCTCGCCTATACCGCCAATTTGGATTGCTATGGAGCCGAAGTTTGCAAACCCGCATAGGGCAAAACTTGCAATTGTCAAGGCTTTGGGCGTTAACAAATCCTTGATAGCCGCTAAATCACTGTATGCTATGAATTCGTTCAGCACCAATTTTTCGCCCATCAAGGCGCCCACTGTTGAAACATCCGGTAGGGGGACGCCCATAACAATTGCAAAAAGGCTGAAAAACGCTCCAAGCAAGGTTTTTAGGCTAAGGTTAGCAAGGTCTAAAAACGGCAGGTTTATGTGGAATACGTTCACAAGCAGCTGCCCAAAACCCCCTAATACCCAGTCTATCATGGCAATCAACGCAAGGAGCGCGATAAGCATTGCAATTACATTCAAACTTACCCTCATACCGTCTGAGGCCCCGTGCGCAATGGCATCAATCAAATTTACGTGCGTTTTTTCAATGTTTACGGACACTTTGTCCTTTGTTTTGCTCTCCTCGGTTTCCGGGAAAACAATTTTAGAAATCACCAAAGCCCCCGGAGCCGCCATTATAGACGCCGCAAGCAGGAATTTTGCAGGAACACCCATCGCAATATAAATTGCCATTACACCCCCTGCAATACAAGCCATGGAGCCTGTCATACTGGCCAAAAGCTCTGATTTTGTGGCACTTGCAAGGTACGGGCGAATCATAATTTGGGCTTCAACCTGCCCTACAAAGGCACTTGCGATGTTTGAAAGGGCCTCTGCGCCTGATACATCCATAATTTTGTACATAATCTTGGCGAAAAATGCCACTATACGCTGCATTACGCCAAAATAATATAAAATATTTACAATTGCCATAACAAAAATAATTGTCGCCATTACTTTAATAGCAAAGAGAAAGGACGCTCCGGGGTAGAAAAGCTCGTCTATACGAGCACCTGAGTTGTTTAGAAAGCCGAAAACAAAGTCTGCGCCTGAGTTTGAGAATTGTAAGATTTTTTCAATTCCTGCCGCAACAATTTCAATAATTTTTTGCCCGAGCGGCACTTTTAAAATAAAAACCGCAAGAAAAAACTGAAGCAAAAGGCCCGATATTACTGTCTTTAGGCTGATTTTTTTCTTATTGTTGGACATCAAAAAACAAATCAAAAGT
The DNA here is from genome assembly GCA_947647475.1 of uncultured bacterium. Classification (GTDB taxonomy): domain Bacteria; phylum Cyanobacteriota; class Vampirovibrionia; order Gastranaerophilales; family Gastranaerophilaceae; genus MGBC122484. Next base: position 13,649 of record CANSKM010000011.1, on the reverse strand, counting down.
ATTATTGCAATCCCAAAAAATCCGACAAATCTTTCCAAAATTTTTCCCTGCTTTCCTTCTAAATTGGCGCTAATCAAAGTTTTGACGCCTTTTGTACGTATTATAGCCCGAATGCCTCCAAATTTGCAAGGTCTGTTTTTCGGGTTTGCAAACAAGATTTTTTAAAATATAATATGGGTAAAACCCTTGCAGGGCACAGTTTTAAGGGAGGTTATAAATTTATGCTAAAATTTTTGTCGGTTCAAAATGACGATGAAATCAGGTTTTTGGCTGATTTAGCAAATGAAATTTGGATGGAATATTGGCCGCCGATTATAAAAGAGGCGCAAACCCGCTATATGATTGAAAAATTTCAATCATACGATGCTATAAAAAATCAAATTCAAAACGAAAATTATATTTATAAAATAATTTCTTTAAGTGGTAAAAACATTGGCTATTTCGGCGTTTCGGCCAAAAATAAAAAAATCTGGCAAGAAGGTGCGCCCGAAACCGGTTTTGATTTTTTATTTCTTTCAAAACTTTATTTAAAAAAAGATTATAGGGCTAAAGGCCTTGGCGGGCAAGCGTTTTCGGCTATAAAAGAAATTGCCCGCGAAAAATCCCTTAATTATATATATTTAACTGTGAATAAATTTAACACAAATACGGTTTTTGCCTATGAAAATTGGGGCTTTGAGGTTGTTGAAACCGCTCAAACCGAAATAGGACAAGGGTTTATAATGGATGATTATATTATGCGCTTTGAATTGCATTAATTTGCGGTATGTGAACTGTCTTAAAACCCTGAAAAAACACCTTTAAGAAGGAATTTTAGTCCTCAAATGCCATTGGTGTCGTCTTTTTAAGCTCTCGAACAAGCTCTAAATCAAGCTCCGCGTATATTGCGCCCTCATTTTCCCCGGCATCGGCTAAAATATCAGCCAAAGGAGATATAATCTTTGAACCGCCCGTATTGCCCAAGGGGCCTGCATCTCCGCACTCATTTGAAGATACAAAATACACCAAATTTTCATTCGCACGTGCAATGCTCAGCGCTTCAAACGCCGTCGCATTCTGCGTTTTTTGGCCTTTAACACTTTTTAAATATGCCCAAGCCGCAGGCTCCACAATGATTTCCGCCCCTTCTTGTGTTAATTTTTTATAGTGAAGTGGATATTTTATATCAAAACAAATTGCAAGTCCGATTTTTGCAAAGTCTAAATCTACCGTCACAGTTGAGTTTCCGGGGGTTACCCTTTCGTTTTCCGTGCCGCCAAAATACTTAAAAAGGTGAATTTTGTCATATTTTGCAACCGTTTCGCCCTTTCTGTTTAAAACAAAAAGGGTGTTGTAAAGTTTTCCTTCAAACTCAGTAATGACGGTGCCTGCGGCGATATTTACATTATATTTTTTTGCTAATTCTGCCATAAATTCTATCGGCCTTCCACCGTTTTTGGGGTTTGGGTTTTCGACATATTTATGCGAAACGCCCGTTGTGAAAAATTCAGGCAAAACTATTAAATCTAAAGGCTTTTTGGCGCATTCTCCGTCTGAAACTTCCGTGCCACCGGCACAAGCTTTATCATTGCAAGTGCAAACCCCCTTATCACAAGTAAAATCGGAGCCGAAAATATTCGAAACGGCATCCTCTACTATCTTTTCGACCTTTTTTAAATTTGCTTCAACATCGTTTAAAACAGGTTCAAATTGAACGCTTAAAACCCCTGCTGTTGCCTTTTTCGCCGTTTCTATCATTAAATTTTCTCCTCTTTTTAAAAAATTATACCACGCTAAAATTTTGTGATATAATTTTTGGCGGAAAAATTTTGCGCTGCACAACGGCACCATGGCAACCGTCGCCCTAAAAGCGTTGCAGCAAAAGCATTACAACAAAAGCGAGGCATAAAATGAGTATTTTTGAAGCAATTATGATGCTGTGTTTTGGCGCCAGCTGGCCTTTTCAGGTTGCAAAAACCTACAAAACAAAGAATGTTGCGGGTAAAAGCATTCTCTTCCTTTGGCTTGTGATGATTGGCTACGTCTCAGGAATGATACACAAGGTTTTGCACAATCCGGATTGGGTAATATACCTGTATTTACTGAATTTGCTCCTTGTTGCAACCGATACGTTTTTCTATTACAGATATAAAAAACGTGCTTGAAATTTCCTCCGAAACATAGGTCTGGTGTGGCTAAAACCCTCTCAGCCCTTGTAAAACCGCATCAAAAGCGTAAAAATTTCAGTCAAAACGCAGGCCAGCTAAGGTTAAAACCCTGCTAAGCCTCGCAAAACTGTTGCCAAAACTCAAAAGCCCGAAGCGGCAAACGCCAAAACCGGCTCTATGCCTTCATTGCAGGGGTTGTATCTTCAGATAATTCCTGCCTGATGTGCTCGCAATCCACATGTTCAATCGGCGCACCGGTTTCTTTTTGAAGGTAAACATCCTTAATTCCTGCTTGCACGATAAATCTTTTACATAAAATGCAGATAAAATTATGCCCGTAAATATACATCGTCGCACCCTGGCATCTGTCTTGTCCTGCCTGAATTATAGCGTTTTGTTCAGCATGGATTGACCTGCATGTTTCATACCTTGTGCCTGACGGGATGTTGTTTTGCACCCTGTAACAATACCCAAGTTCCATACAGGATGTCACTTTTGAGGGTGTTCCGTTATATCCTGTCGCCTTAATTTTTTTGTCAGGTCCGACAATCACCGCCCCGACTTGTGCCCTGATGCAGTTAGACCTTGATGCGCAAGTCTTTGCAATCTCTAAAAAATATTCATTCCACGGTTTTACCATATTAAAACCCTCAAAATTTATATCAACATAAATATTATACTGCAAAAAACGTCAATGGCTCAAAAACCCTAAAGCCCCTAAGAGCAGCTATTTGCGAGGCATAAAACCTGAAAACACCTGTGAAGCCTATAAAATAGTCGTCATATTTTCTCTGCGCTCAAGCGCACTGCGGCTTTGAATGCCATTCCAACTTTCAACCGGGGAAATTTTTATGCTATATCCTAAAATCATTGCAATGTCGCGAAGCTCCGTCCATTTCACGGTGTCTGAATTCAGCTTCCTTGAAAGGTTAGACTGCGTAAAAGAATAGCCAAAATTCTTGTTCAGCTCTTCGGCAAGTGTTGTTAAAGAAATGTCTCTCATTAAAAGCATTCCTTTAATCAAATGTTTTGTGCTTAAATTTCTGTTGCTCACTCCCTGCATATATCAATAATGATGTAAACTGCCTAATAAAGTTGATTTTTTATACTAAATTTGATATGATTATATCAAATATGATATAAAAATAAGGTTCTAAAAAATGTTAAATTTGTTCATCGTTCTAAAGGGCGGCCTAAGCCCTAAGTTTCACGTGCCTTTTCGTGGTTTCTCAAAAGGCTCATCTAAGTTAAGTTTTGTAAAGAAAACTTCAAATTCCTTAAATTTCCGCTCTTTCTTTGGAAATTTTAATGCTTTTTTAAATGGCACACAATTAGACACCCCGGCTAGCCAATGTGTTGGTTTGGCTCAACCCTTGAAAAAAGCCGCATTTTCGCTTGTGGAAATGCTCATGGCATTATTGGTGGCGTCATTGTTGCTGGCAGCTCTTGCCCCTGTGATGACCAAAAGAATGGATGAAGCCAAAATAAATATATCAGGTGTTGGCGCAGCCCAATATGATAAAGATTCTCTAATTTCAATTTATACAGGATCTCCTGATGAAGATAAAATCTTTAACATCCCAAGTGATGTAACAATGATAAAAGCAACCCTAATAGGCGGAGGAGGAGCAGGAGGTAATTCCTTCTACGGTAAAGATGAAATAACATCAACAAAAACCTGGACTGTCCCTGAAGGTGTAACAAAACTCCGCGTCTTTATGCTTGGCGGCGGTGGCGGCGGAGCAAGTGGAGGATTAGGCACAGGTGTTGAAACCATCCCAGGTGGAGGAGATGATAAAACAACAACATACAAAGATTTTGATGAAGGTATGACAGAATTTACCATTCCAAGCACAGCAACTAAGGTTCCTGCCTTGGACCCCAAATGTGCTGCGTCAGGTTCAACCAAATGGACAGGAGTGGCCGATAAAAAAGATTACATCCCAGGTGACGTTGCAGTTTCTGTAACTGCCTGCGGCGGCGGAGGTGGTGGCGGAGGTGGAATGGGCAACTCTACAGAATATCGTCCTGGCGGAGGCGGCGGTTCTGGTGGATATGTTCAGAATATACAATTACCAGGCACGCTGTCCAAAATTTATGTAGCCGTTGGTGGTGGCGGCGGAGGTGGTGGCGCAGGTTGTATTGATTCTGCTAATAACTATGGACTTGCTGCACAAGGGCTTGGTGGAGGAGGAGGTGGCGGTGCTAGTAATAATAATTCTACGGTTTATTCTGGTGGAATTGCCGGAGCAAATGGCGGCAACGGTGGTTCAAGCGTGTATAAAAAGACTGGTCAAAATGGTAATAATGGCAATGGCGATACTGTATTTTCAAATAGAGGAAATCCTGGTTGTGCCACTTATTGTGCAGGCTATGGTGGCCAAGGGTCGGTTTGGGGAGGAGGAGGGGGTGGTGGTGGAGTGTCAAATAGTAATTGCTATAATGGCGGAGGTGGGGGAGGGGGTGGTCCAACCACAATTTCTGCTACTTCTAGTACGGATGAAAACAAAATAATCTTCCAAATTGGTGGCGGGGGCGGTGGTGGTGGCGGTGGCCATAAAAACGCGGATGCTATTGGCGCGGGCGGGGGCGGTGGTGGTGGCTATGGTGCAGGTGGCGGCGGCGGTGGTGGTAATATCACCAGAGCTGGCGGCATAAGTACCGGAGTTGGATTTTACACCTCTATTATTGGTGTTAATGTTGGCAACAATGGAAAAGCGGCATTAACTTGGAGCGGTGGTGGTGGAGGAGGAGGATACGGAGGCGCGTCTGGTGATGATGCTGGAAGCCAGGGTGAAGGCAAAATTGGTTCAACAACTATTTGGAAAAGTTCGAGTTATTGCGATGGCGGTACTGGTGGTAGTGTGAGTAGGGGCACCTCCGGCAAACCCGGACGTCTCCGCCTCTACTACACCTACCCCGACCTCCAATGTGACTTCCACCTCCCCGCAAACGGCAGCGGGGGCGGCGGAGCCGGCCAGCTTGTCGTTGGCGAAATAACAGTGCAGCCGGGCGAAGTCCTTGAATTTGTCATAGGTTCAGGAGGCTCCGTTCAATCAATCGCAGGGCAAAACGGAAAACCGGGTAACAATACAATAATAAGGAGCGTAACAAGAGGTGTAACCCTGGCTACAGCCCTCGGAGGGTTCGCAGGTCAATATTCAATGGCAGAATCCACACCATCTGCTGGCGGAAGCTATAGAGAAAACCTTGCAATAGGAACCGGCCAAACATTAGATAACAATTGGACTGGAATAAAATATAACGCACAATCAGGATCTGGTACAAAAGGCGAGCTTGCACTCCCTGAATCTAATTCAAATAGATCCAACGGAGGAAAAGGCGGAGATTCTCAAAATATGAAAGGAGAAATTGTGGCTGGTGGCCAAGGAGGAAACTCTGTTAAAAACGGAGCCTCACCTTCAATCTCAAGCTATGGCGCAGGAGGCGGAGGCGGTGCAGGAAGCCGTGATGAACATGATACAACATATGGCTTAGGCGCAAGCGGTGCCTCCGGCTACATCTACTTTGAATACGGCGGCTCAAACGGAGGTGGTGGAACTGCAGGTGAGATGATAACAAAAATCATCACAAATATTAAAGGCGGAACCGAATTAAAGATTAATATCGGAGAAGGCGGAGACAACTCCACAGGAGATGGTAACGGCAAAGCAACATCTATTGAATATCAAACATCTTCAACTAAAACTCTTTCTGCACGTGGCGGAATCAGAGGAAACGACGGATTAATTAAAGATACCCACGCGGCAGAACAACCCCTGCCTGATAACTTTGCAAACAAAAACGAGGCAACAGCAAAAGGCGGTGCAGGAGAAGCACTCCATGGGGGAATTGGCGGCTACATTGAGCACCTTTATGAAAATGCTGACGGCACCTGGGCAACGTATATTAAAGCAAAGGATGGAACAATAGGCGGCCCTGTTCTTGGAGGGTGCGGCGGAAACCTTACGGCACTTACAGGAGCCATTCTTTGTAACGGAACTGATTCTGCCCCGAACGGCAAGGACGGTGTCTTTGGCGGCGGCGGAGGCGGAGGAGCCGTGATAAACGAGGTTGGCGGCCTTGGAGGCAGAGGAGGCAAGGGCATGGTCATCCTTGAATACAAGGCGGTGGGGTTGTAACGGCGTAGTCGTCATTGCGAGTGACCAACGGGAGCGCGGCAATCCAGAAGATTAAACATGGATTTTGCAAAACATTCCTGGATTGCTTCGTAGCTGTCGCAACGCTTGCAATGACGGTGACTATTGGTTGATTACAGGTGAAAACAATTTTAAACGATAAACAATTTCTCGGGGCGCGTTTTGTAACCTTCGTGCCCCTTTTTCTTTGCAGGGTTTGCGGGATGCGGTATGATGTCGGGCGATGCCTGACCGACTACTGGATTGCCGCGCTCCCGTTGGTCACTTGCAATGACGGTTGTCAATTGAATGAGATAACAGTTACCGATATAAAAGCACGCAAAATTGTCGGGTAAAATACCCAACTAAAGCGATATCAGGGGAATTTAAGACAAACCGATTCCAAATTTCAGCGCATAAATAATTCCAAAGACTTTAAAAGCTTATTTTATGAGCCTGTTCATTCGATTAAGAGTGTCCAGGAAATGTTCTGCAAGAGCCCTGTATTCAAGCGCCTTTTGCTCGTTTTCCGCAAATTCGGGAAAAATTTCAACTATTTTTTCGGGTTTGTTCAGTTTCATTTCCGTGGTTGAATCCGTTAGCCAAACGTCTATTTTTATTTCTGGCATAATTTTACTCCATTTTTTGTTCACTAAGATAATCCTAACAGATAAATACAAAAATTTATTGCTAAAGTGCAACAGGTTCAACGAAATGTATGGTTTAAAATTTGGCCGGACAGGATAATATTTAATATAGAGGGTAACCTTCCCGCTTGCCTCCACTGCCACAGACGAGTTAAGCAGAAAATGACAGTTAAAGGAGGTGATAATCGGATGATTTTCAGGATTACTGAAAAAGCGCTATGGCTTATCCTTTTGATAATCATAGCGCTCAAACTCATTGATTAAGGGAAGTTAAGAAAGACCTCAGGAGAAGCAACCTCTTGGGGCCTTTTCCCTATGCTCTTATTATAACTAAATTTGCTTGTTTTTTCAATAGGAACATGTTTTTTTATAGCCCGAATGCATCAATATTTCAAAAATGCTTGCAAAAGCTTAAAAAAGACTGTACAATAATTGTATTCAGCCTAAACCAAGGCTTTGAAGGCAAATAAAAGTTTTCAAAACATTAAGGCAAGGGTTGGAATATTTACTAACAAAGGAGACCAAATAATGTACCAAGACGAAACCCTAAAATGCGAAGATTGTGGACAAGAATTTGTGTTCACAGTAGGGGAACAAGAATTTTATGCAGAAAAGGGCCTTGTAAACAAGCCAAAAAGATGCCCTGAATGCAGAAAAGACAGAAGACAAAGAAACTCAAGGAAAAAAATGTATGATGCTGTTTGCTCTGAATGCGGAGCTCAAACAAAAGTTCCTTTCAAGCCTATCGAAGGCAAAGAAATTTATTGCAAGGAATGCTATCTGAAAAGACAAGCAGCTGTATAGTAAAATATATATACTTGGTTTATGCCGCCTGAAGAATACTTTAGGCGGTTTTTTAATGCTAAGGTTAAAGTGCATATAAGGTGTTGTTTGCCAAAAATCGGGATGGCGTTGCGTTTTGTTACATTTTTGCAAAGGGCCGTGCGGGCAAATATAATAGAAAGAAAAGATGTTTTAAAAGGAATGTAAATGTTTACAAGAGATAAAGTATTAACGATGATTCTTGCAGGCGGCCAGGGCAAAAGGCTTTTCCCCTTAACACGCGACCGTGCAAAACCCGCTGTGCCTTTTGGCGGCAGATACAGAATTATAGATTTTGTTTTGAATAACTTTGTAAATTCAGGGTTTTATAAAATCAAGGTTTTAACCCAATATAAATCCGATTCTTTGAACAAGCATATTTCGCGCGGCTGGAACCTTTCGGCTTCTGTCGGGCAATATGTGGATTGCGTTCCTGCACAAATGAGAACGGACGGAAACTGGTATAAAGGGACGGCGGATGCCATTTATCAAAACATAAACCAGATAACGGACGGAAACTACGGCAACATCTGCGTTTTTGGGGGCGACCATATTTATAAAATGGATGTTCGCCAGATGCTTGAATACCATATTAAAAAAGAGGCGGATTTAACAATCGCTGCAATCCCTATCCCGATTGAGCTTGCGGGTGAATATGGAATTATGGAGGTGGATGAAAACTGGCAATTGACAGGGTTCATCGAAAAGCCCAAAACCACCCCAAAACACATCCCGAATGTGCCCAATATGTGCCTTGCTTCAATGGGAAATTACATTTTTAAATCCGAAGTTTTGATTGATGAAGTTCAAAAAGATTCAACGGATGAAAATTCCGCGCACGACTTTGGCAAAAATATAATCCCAAATATGTTAAATTCGGGCAAAAGAGTATTTATATACGATTTTGCAAAAAATGAATTTCCGGGAATGACTCCGTCTGAAAAGGGCTACTGGAGGGATGTCGGAAACGTAGACAGCTATTTCCAGGCAAATATGGACCTTTTGGATTATGATCCTGAATTGAACCTGTATTCAAAAGATTGGCCTTTAAGGACGTTTAACTACAACTTCCCGCCTGCGAAGTTTATTTGGGATGAGGACAAAAGGGTCGGCGTTGCAAAAAATTCGCTTGTATCTGAAGGCTGTATCATCTCCGGCGGTTCGCTATCACGCTGTGTGTTATCTCCAAAGGTACACATCAACAGCTTTTGCCACATTTCAAACTCGATTTTGCTTGAAAATGTGAAGGTTGGAAGGCACTCAAGAATTCACCGTGCGATAATTGACAAAAACGTTGAAATTCCGCCATACACAGAAATCGGCTACAACAGGGAAGAAGACCTGAAGCGCGGATTTTACGTTTCAGATGGCGGCATCACGGTTGTACCAAAAGATGCAATTGTGGATTAGCTTTGGTGATGAAACATTGTTGCAGCGGAGTGAAAATAAATCCTTGCAGCCTACAATGCCAGCATTTCCATAATTAAATCCGGAAATTCTTCAACAATAAGTTCTGCAAAAATTTGCGGGTCAATTTGTGTTGCAACAACCTGAATTAAATCAGGCGGAAGCTCTTCTATCATCGGAATTAAAAACTCAGGATCCAAAATTGGCATAGTTTTCATTATCTTTTCTTTGTCCATTAGCATAAACGGTTTGGACAAATCTTCGTTTTCAAATTCCATAATATAATCAGGATTAATTGCCACAATGCCCGCAATCAGCTCCATTTTGTCTTTGCGCTCAAAGTTTGTTAAAAACTGAATAAATTTATCCGGGCTCATCGAATCAATCGTGTTCAGATAATCTCCCTTGCCTTTGCCCTCCATAAGGGAGCCGAACTGCTTCATCATAATCTGTTCAAACTGCTTTTCATCAAGCTGTTCAAAATATTTCATAACATCCTTTTTCTCAAGCTTTTCGCTCTTCAGGAAATTGTCCATTTTATCCTCATCCATAAGGTTTAAAATGTCCATCATTCCAAAGTGCTGGAAAACAAGGGTTGCCACCTGTTCTGTCGGAAGGTGGTTTATCAGGCTTTCAAGCTTTTCGGATGTGAAATATTGAAGGCCCCAAGCAAGCTGCTCAGAGTTTAAATATGGTAAAAGCTTTGCTAAATCTTCATCACTCAGGTTTTTAATGATTAAATATCTGTTTTTGGGTTTTTGCAGTTCAAGAATTTTTACAACCTTTGAAGGGTGCGTCATAAGAGTGCGCAGCTCATCGCGGTCAAGCGTTACAGCGCCCGCCATTGTTTCTATGGTTATCATCTTGTCAGGATCTTCAGCAGAATACTGATTTATCCTTTGGGTGGATAACTCATAATATCTTGAAAGGTATGATAAATCTACGTTTAACTCTATCACTTTTGGCTTTTAACCCTCAATGTTTTTTGAACACACTTGTGCCCTCATAATATAATAAAAACCTCTTTTGGGCAGAAATTTTAAGCGTTTAAAAAACTGTTACATTTGTTAATATACGGGTTTAGAGTGCCAAGCTCCGTTAATGAAGCATAAAAGTTTTTTGGCTTCATACGGGCTAAACGCATCGAACGAACTTTTTGTAAAGCTTTCATCTTCACAATAGCGGTATGGAACGCTGTCTTCAACATAGAGAGCTTTTTTGATGAATTTTATTCCGTCAAAAGTTTCAATATTTTCCTGATAAGAGTATGTTGTTTTTTCTTTGTTTGAAAATTCAAGCCGCCTTTTAATTGTTTCGGGCTTTTCTTTGAGCTTTTTTGTTATTCCCTCTTCAAGATACCAGGGCTTTCCAAAAACCAGGTGCATAGTTTTCTTTGTTTCTACAGGGTGCCCTAAAAAATTTTTAAAGCCTTCGTTATAAATAACGCTAATTCCGCTGTATTCAAGGCTTTTAGCCATTTCAACATCACGCCTTGCGCTTCCCTTGTTGGGTGATGTGACCACCCCTTCTTTATAGGAAACAAGTTTTCCGTTGTTTAAAACCAATATTTTATCTATATAGGTTTTTTCGCCCTCTTTTTTTTCATTTTTTCTGTATGCGCTCAAAATTCCGTTTGTAAAAAAGAGTACATCTTCGCTGCCGTCTTCATTTGGTAATGAAATTTTTGCGGGAATTTTTCCTTTGTATGAAGAAGCGGCAGTTTTTACCTTTCCCCTTGCCTCTTTTAGCGTTTTTTGTGCTTCAATTCCTGTCTGCATCGCTTCTTTTGTTGTTTCTGAAATGTTTTGAAGCATATCCCGGGCAGATTCATATGCAAGGGCAACGTCATACGGAAGCTTATGAATATCCGGGGCAGGTTTTATGTTTGCTTTTTGGGCTGTTTCAATAGCATTTTTGTCGGCAGGCCCACAGGCAGGCTTTTGGGCGGGTTCTCCTTTAAAATTTATCTGAATATTTTGCGTAAAATGCCTTTGCGGCACGGAATATTCCGGTTTGGAATTATGCCGTCCGAAGGGACAAACGTTCCTTTTCGCATCAAATGCGTATATTTTTGTAATCATTAATTTCTCTTAAAAACTCTTCGGCTGATACTTTCTTTTGGTCTCTATGTGGTTTTGGAGGCTATTTTATATTTTTAGCCCCGGGTTTAAAATGCACTTAAAGATAAAAAATAAAAGTGCGGTCTTTTATTGTACCCCAAGTTTTTAAAAGTGCAAACCCCCGTAATAAAAATTAACTTAAAGGTTTAAAACTTATCAGGCGGTATTGCATTCCAGGTTCCGTCGTTTAAATCATAAAATTTCAGCCATTTGACATTTTTTGTGCTGTATTCTGACGGACATCCGAATTTTATATAGCTTTTTGGTTTGCCTTGTTTAAAATTTAATATTTGAACGGTTTTTTCGCCCGGGCTTGCTTCTTTTGAGAATTCAAAGCGGGATAACAATCCGTCTTCAAAATGAATTCTGAATGTATCTTTATTCATGCCGTGCATATTAACACTCAACGGTTTTCCGTTTTTAAGACGTATGTTTTCAAGCCACACAACGTTTCCGTCTTCTAATACCATACTTGGAGGCATTTTATTTGTTTTGAAATTTTCTCTTGTTTTGCTGTTAAAGATTTGTACGGTGTTTCCTTCCCGGCTGAATACCATTATGGCATCAGCTTTTGCAAAGCCGCTTTGTATGTTGGGCATTTCTTTTGTAATGTCTTTGGAGAGCTTTTTTGCCATTCTATAAATTAAAAATACATCCGGCGGCATATCCATTGAAGCAATATCCGCAGATGTGCTCTTTGCAATTTTTATGTTTTGTCCGTATGCTGAATATTTTAAAAGTGCACCTGTGTTTCTTGGGGCATTTTGAATATTCTCTTGTGCTGCGGCACGAGGTTCTTTTTTATAGCCTTCTTCTTTTCTTTTAAAACCGAATGTTCCGTAAACTCTTGGTGTAATATTGTTGATGCGTATCATATAAGCACTCTTTCGACTCTCTTATTTATTAAAAAAGGTGTCAATTTTTTTTGACACCTTGTATATCTTTTATGCTGCAGGGCTTGATTGTCTGATTTCTGTCCAAGCTCCGCTTTGGCTTGTAACCTTTCTTTTGAAGTCTGCAATTTTGCCTTCAACAACGTCAAATTCTTCCATATATGTAGAAGGTTTTCCGTCTCTGTAGCGCATACCTTTTTGGGCGCTTTGAACACCTGTATCTGATATTTGAACGGTTTCATAATATCTTTCCGGGGTTCCGGCATCAAATGTCAGCATACCTTTGATTGAAACCGGCTTGTCATCTGTGCAGACAACGCCTTCTTCATATCTGCTTACGTTATTATCTTTAAAAAATATGCTTCTTCCTCTTGTTTCGGTGCGCTCAAGGAAGTTTCCTTCATAGTTTTCCTGATATTTGTGTTTTTCAAAGTTAAACTTTTTCTTTATTCTGAATATGCTTGTATCTTCAATTTCAACGTCTTTTTTGTATTTTTTCAGCACGCCTTCTTTGAAATCTAATGCTCTTTTGATTTTTTCAATTGTTTTTTCGCCATTTATTTTTTCATATCCTTCCATATAGGTTTTTGGCTTTCCGGCAGATAAATCAAGGATTATTGCCGCCTTTTCGCCTGTGGAAGTTGTTTCAACGCCTTGTTTATACTTAAACACCATGCCGTTTTCAAACATTAAGATTTTATCGGTTCTGGTGCCTTCCGCGATTTGCTGCAGGCCTTCTTCATAAGAGGATATTTTGCCTTTTGCCGCAAATGTTGTTATATTTTGTTTGCCGTCAGGCAAGAGTTCTACGATACGCTCCAATGACCTGTCAGAGTTAAAATAGCTTGTTCTTAGGACAGTGACGCCGTCTTGTGCGTATTCTTCCATAATATCTCTGTTTGCCGTAGTGTCGTGAATTATTTTTCTTATGGCGCCTGTATCTTTCACATCGGAATCTGCCATTGTAATAAGTTTCATAACGCTGTTAATTTTTTCATTGATGCCTTGAGCCATTTTTTGAAGGTCTTCGGCAAGCCCTGTTGTCTTTTCTGCAAGCTCACTTCCTTCCGCTCTAAACAGATTTGCACTTTCTATAATGTTTTGAGCCCTTTGCATTAAGCTTTTTGCTGTGCTGTGCACGGCTTTTATGTCATCCGGCATGGGAATTTCATTTTGTCTTCCGCGGAAAATTAGTGCCCCTGCTGCAACAGCGGCTGCTGCTATTGTAAGGCCTGCAATTACCACATTCTTTTTCTTCATCTCTTTGCCCGCAATGGTTACAGTGTCTTGTTTCGGGGTTTTTTCAAGATTTACGTTTGAAACATTTTGAGCAGCGTTCATATTTTGGGGATAAGCATTTTGCGCTGCAGGCTGTATCATTGAAGTTTGTCCCGGGTTTTGGATTTGCATCTGCATCGGGGCCTGTGCCACAGGGCTTTGTGCGGGGAGACTTTGGGGTGCACTTATATTAAAC
>CANSKM010000010.1 GCA_947647475.1 uncultured bacterium | reverse complement strand
GGTTATTTGTCTGCATCGGGTGAAAACGGCAGGCAAGAAGCATTTGATAGGCTTTTTGTTCAAAAACAGGGTCCCTTTTTACCCAATACAATAAATCTTTTGCAGGGTCTTTGATTGTGACATAAGGAGATTTCGGGGTCCTTGTATAGGGAACTTTTACCCCGTCATATTCAAATTCTAAAGATGCTTTTAAGGATTGATCGTAATCTACGCCCAATTCCACAACGCATTTTGGCGGCCTTTTTTCAAAAGCAAGGCGCTCCATTTCTTTTGAAAGTTCAACCGTCATCATCTCTCGAAGCTTTGGGAGCTCCTCATAGACAAACTTTCCGCCTTCAGCATCTTTAATATCGGTGAAAGATGCTTTGGTTAAATATTGGGGCAAAATTGAAACCTGAACGTCTGTTGGAAAAATTACATCTTTATATCTGCCCCATTTCAATTGGCGTGAAAAATACCGAACCTCTTCAAAAGGATAAATTTCAGAATCATCCGGGCGCTTCCAATATAAGGAAAGAAGCACATTTCCAACGTATGAAATGTTAACACTCAGGCAAAGCTTCCAGGTTTCATCCATAAAGTTAATTTTTTTATGGGTTTTAGCATCAATTACATCTTCAAGCTTTGATAGCATTCTGAAGAATTCGTCAAATTTGTTAATTTGAACATCATACCAGCCGGATTTTTTATCAAGCCTTGATTGCTTTAAAAGGAGCCTGAACATCATAATTTCAAGCTTTTGCGCTTCATTTAAAACAAAGTCGGGGTCATTTTTTTGCGCCTCTAAGATTAATTTCAGGGGCCCTTCTAAATCTCTCATAACCCTTTTTGTGCTTCTGTCCATTACAAGGATAGAAAAGAAATTTTGACGTCTTTTGGGGTTAAAATGGAAGATATATCCGCCTTTGGCGCCTTCTGTCATCGGAAAATCTTCATCATCAAAAACAGGGGGGATATCGTGTTTTTCGTATAAATATTCATCCCAAAGGTGCCCCTTTAGAGCATTTAGACCAACAGCCACAACATGTTTACACCAGGGCTCATCCAAAGGACAGCTGCAGGTTGGCTTTACGCCCGTTTTGTTAAATTTTAAAGTAACATCGTAATGAGATTTAAAATTTCCCTTAACCTCAGCCTTTACAACACTGTCTTTCAATTCAACAGATGTCACCTGACCTTTTTGAAAATACTCATATCCCCGGCGCCAACTGCCCGGTTTTGCATTTTCCTTTATATATTTGTGGTTAAATTTATACTTCAAAAAATTCCTTTTAACAATTTTAAATAAATAACTAACCTAAAAACTGTTTACTTTATTTTCTAAGCTCCAACCGCTGATTAGACAATCCTAAAAAACAATTATCTTGTTTTGTATCAGCCTTAACAAGAATAAAATAGCAGAAAACAAAATAAAAAGCAAGCATAATTAAACCATATAAATGTTATTAAAATTTGCAAGCAGGTTTAAAATAAGGTAAACTAGACATAAAAAAGGTATTACGAGGCAAAAACGAGGCTAAAAAATTGAGTGATTTTAATTCTTTAGGGGTTGGGGTTGATATTGAAGAAGTTGAAAGATTTGAAAAATATGATACCCAAAATAACCCTTTTGTTTTAAGAATTTTTACAAAAGACGAGATTGAATACTGTTTTTCAAAAAAAAATTATGCGGCACATTTGGCTGCAAGATATTGTGCAAAAGAAGCATGCCTGAAGGCTGTTTGTTCATTCGGGTATGATGCTGTAAGCTATGCGGATTTTGAAGTTTACCACGCAAAAAACGGGGCGCCTGAGGTTCGGGTTTTAAACCCGGGGTTAGCGGATAGGATTGAACTAAAAATTTCAATCTCGCACAGCAAGACAAATGCAATATGCTATGCCCTTGCAAACAAAAAACATTTACCTATAAATTACCTTGGAGATAATATTTATGGAAATGCAGAAATATAGCCAAAACAACTGTGAATGTGCAAAAAGCCCAAACGGCGGCTGTGCCGACAAAAAAAGCCCAAGCAGCGGCGAAAAATACAGCCTCGTTTTATACCTGGTGGCGTTCATTGTGGCTCTTGGCGGGCTTTTATCAGGCTATGACACAGGGGTTATATCAGGCGCCCTTTTATATATTAAAGACGAGTGGCTTTTAAATGATTATATGCAGGGCATTTTGGTCTCATCCACCCTTGTAGGGGCCACAATCGGTGCGGTTTCAAACGGGGCTTTGGCTGATATTTTCGGAAGAAAAAAGATTTTAATCTTAACTTCAATTCTTTTTTTCATAGGTTCAATTCTTTGTGCAGTTGCGCCAAATATCGCGCTTTTAATAGCATCAAGGTTTATTGTGGGCCTTGCAATCGGGGTTGTAACCTTTGCAGTGCCTTTATATCTTTCTGAAATTTCCCCCGAAAAAATAAGGGGCGGACTTGTTTCCCTGTTTCAACTTGCAATTACCTTAGGAATTTTATTTTCATACCTTATAAACGCAGGGTTTGCAAACTTTGAGCACGGCTGGAGATTAATGCTTCTTGCGGGGATTTTGCCTTCAATCATTCTTTTTTTGGGGATGTGTTTTATGTCAGACACCCCAAGGTGGCTTGTTTCAAAGGGGCGGGAGGATGAAGCGAAGGCCGTTTTCCAAAAAATTGAGCCTGAAATTGATGCCCAAGAAGCGGTTGAAGAGATTAAAAACGTTTTAAACAGGGAAAATGAAGATAAGACAAAGAAATTTCAATTTAAAAAATGGATGATAGCACCGCTTTTGCTTGGAATAGGGCTGATGTTTTGCCAGCAGTGGACAGGGATAAATACGATAATTTATTATGCACCCACAATTTTAAAGCTTGCAGGCTTTGAAACAAACGCAACAGCTATTTATGCAACGGTTGGAATTGGCGTTGTAAACTGCCTTATGACTTTTATTGCAATATTTTTAACGGATAAAATCGGAAGAAAACCTCTTTTATATGCAGGGCTTATCGGAATGGCATTTTGTCTTTTTGCGCTTGGCGCTGCTTTTCAATTCCAAGCGGAACTTGGAGCATATTTAAAATGGATATCTTTATTGGCTGCAATTTTTTACATAAGCTTTTTCTCTTTTTCTTTGGGGCCAATCATTTTATTGTTGGTTGCAGAAATTTTCCCCTTAAAATTCAGGGGCCTTGGAATGAGCATTTCAACAATGTCTAATTTTCTTTTTAATTTCACCGTGACATTGAGCTTCCTTCCTTTGATTAATACAATTTCAGAAAACAACACATTTTACCTCTATGGGGTGATTGCAATTTTGTGCATTTTTTATGTATATTTTATGGTGCCTGAAACAAAGGGGCTTTCCCTTGAAACAATCGAAAGGTGCTGGGTAAAAAAGGTTAGCCCGAGGGATTTTAGCAAACAATCTCTGCCAAATGCTGCAGACTGTAAGGCTGACGGAAATGCTGCAGACCCCGGGGTTATTGGAGAAAACAATGTTTAAACATTTTAAAGAATCAATATTTGTTACAATCTTTGGCTTTATTGCAGCGTGGCTTTGGGCAGAACATATAACGCCCGGCTCAGGTTTTAAGATGCTTTTTATAACATTTTTCCTCAGCATACTTGAAGTTACCTTGTCTTTTGATAATGCCGTTGTAAACGCTTTAATTTTAGAAAAAATGACCCCAAAATGGCAGCATCGGTTTTTAACTTGGGGTATTTTGGTTGCGGTTTTTGGGATGAGGTTTTTATTCCCCGTTTTAATCGTTTCTCTGTTTTCACATTTGAGCCTTATTAAAACAATTCATCTTGCACTTGAAGACGTGGCGCAATATACACACTATCTTCATATTGCCCATGCGCCTTTGGTTGCCTTTGGCGGAGCGTTTTTAATGATGGTAGGCTTAGAATATTTCTTTAATGAAAATGAAAACCTTTGGCTTAAAAGACTTGAAGGGTTTTTAGCAGGTTTAAAGCTGAAACATCTTGATATTTTAATCACTATGCTTTTTGTCCTTTTTGTACAATTTTTTATGCCGTATGATGAAAGGCTTGATATCGCGCTTGCAGGGGTTATCGGAATTTTTACATACGTTTGCGTTAAAAGGTTATGTCACCTTCTTGAAAAAATCGGAAACAAAAACGCTTCAAAGAATTTGGTAGCAGGGGCGGCAAAAGGCGCTGCAACAGGCGGCTTTATGATGTTTATTTATCTTGAATTAATCGATGCATCTTTTTCTTTGGATGGAGTCCTTGGAAGTTTTGCAATCAGCAAAGATATTATAATAATTACAATCGGTCTTGCGATAGGCGCTATGTTTGTAAGAAGTTTAACCCTTCTTTTGGTTGAAAAGAAAACGCTTCAAACCTATGTTTATTTATCTTCAGGCGCACATTATGCAATTTTAACCCTTGCTGTTGTTATGTTTATATCAACCCTTGTTGAAGTTCCCGAAGTTATAACAGGTTCTTTAGGACTTATTTTTGTGGGCTCAAGCTTTGTTGCATCTTTAATTGAAAACAAGAAAAATAAACATGAAATGGAAATTTCATAAAGTTTTAGCAAAAATTTTCCTCTTAGGGTTTTATATAAATAAAATATTAAGAGGGAAAGTGCATGAAAACAGGTGTAATCGGGCTTAGCGCAGAATATGGCAGATACAATCAGACATTTTCAGGGGCAAAATTTTTCCTTCAGGAAGGTCGAAAAATTACCCAAAACGAACTCGATTATGAAGCATCCCAAGCAAAAAGGGCAAGAGATGGCGGCGTTTGCGTGCCAAAATATAAGATAAAAGAAAACGAACTCCATATTGACCATATAAGGTATGAAACAAAAGGGGATGCGGCAAATATCGAAACCAACCCTTTAAGATATAAGCATTTAAGAAGCCTTTTTAAAAACCTTTATTTTATGGACAGAGCAGGAATTTTCCACAAAAACCTTGGGCCCGAGCACATTTTCCTTCAAGATGACGGACAGGTCGAATTTGATTGTTTTAGAGATTCCGTTAATTTTTATCAAAGATATGACGGCACAATTAGCCAAAGCAGGAATGATATAAATGTTCCGGATTTTATGCTGCCATCAAACGAAGAAGCCTTCAGGCGCGGATATTTAAGCAAACATATCGGCGCATTTAAAGATATAGCGGATAAAAATTATTTTATGAAAAATTATTTAAGCTATGCAAGCGATTATCACCAAAGGCGTGCGGAGCTTTTAGCCAAAAGAGGACTGTACAAAGGAATAGAATACGAAACAACGCTGAGAGATATTTACGAAAGGCCTTCAAGACGGGTTTTAAGCTTTGAAATCGAGAAGCTCACTATTGAAGGGCAAACGGCAGATATATTGAATGCGTTTAGCGAAAAAGGCAAAAACCTTGACCCAAAAGATCCCGATGCGCGTTTTGATTCTGTGCTTGCGCAGTTAAATAATATTGAAAATATTATGAATTTAAAAGATGCGGCTGAACATTTTTCTGAAAATTCAATGAATCAAGATGAGAGAAAATATTTTAAATTTGAAGAAGCAAAGGTTCAAAAAATGCTTGATGTTGCTTTTAGCGATATGGAAAATGCGGGCGCTTTAACATTTTTTGACCCCGAAAATAAAATAGCACTCGGGTATGGAGATGAGATGGAATTCTTTTTGGAGCTGTGTGGAGAGGTCGATTTTGCAAGCCCTTACAAAGCGCGCTGTGCAATTAAAGATATAAGAGAATATTATACAGCACTTAAAGACAGGTGGGACAAGGATTTAAACAAAGATTTCCTTGAAGAGCGCTTAGGGTTATAAAATATTAAGTTTTATTAAGAAAAGCCGAACAAAAGGCGAAATTTAGGCAATATTTATCCCTTTTTTACTTTATTAATTCAAGGGCCAAAACAAAAAAGATTAAAAGGTCAAAAAAAAGGGCAAAGGTTAGATTTTATGCACACACAAGCAATAAATTTTTGCGGAAGAACGGAATACCTGTACGGACAGGGCCATAGCAAAAAAGAACAGCGCAAAGATATGGATACAGAATTACAAGCAGCGTATCTTGCAAGAAAAGCCGGCGTTAACGCCCCGAATTATCAGGGTGATATTATAAAGCCGGGAGAGCCCATCCGCATAAAATATAAGCTCGAAGGGGATATTGCAAACACAAAAACAAACCCGATTACCCCAAAACACATTGAAAACCTGCTTCAAAATTTCTACTTTTTAGACAAAGCGGGCTTTTACCACAGAAATTTATCCTCCCCAAACATCATGTTTTCAAAAGAAGGCGGGGTTGAATTTGCCTCTATGAAAGATATGACAAGATTTAGTATGGAAGATGGGAAATTTGTATGTTCAAATAATTCGCCGGATTTTATGATGCCATCAAACGCGGAAAGATTTGAAACAACAACTTTAAGCAGATATGTTCACAACCTGAAAGATAAAAATGCCGAGCGTGCTTTTATTAGGGAATATTTAACCCAAAAAAGCGAGTATAACGAATTTCGCGCCGAACACCTTAAAAGAAACGGTTTTAAAGACACAGACGATGCTGTTATGTACGAAACAGCCCAGGCTTTGGCTTTCAAAGAACCGAGCGATGAAGTTTTAGATTATTTTGCAAGCAAGCTTGAAATAAGCAGAACCAAAAGCAACGCAACATTAATGTGGCACAAGGCGGGCGGTCTGTTTGACGGAAACGTGAACCCGGGAGAAAGATTTGCATCGGTTGTTATGCTGCTTGAAGATTTAAAAAATGCATATGAGCTTAGAGACAGAGCCCAAATGCTTTCACAAACAGCAGAAACACCACAAGAGCAGCAATATTTTGCATTTGAAAAAGAAATTTTGGACCTTTGGACAAAAAATATTTACGAAGATGCAAAAAATGGCGGGGCGGAAAATTTCTGCAACACAACCTTTGCGGGAAACAAGGGGTTATACCTTGGCTGCGCCGAAGACAGAATTTTGTTTAATGAATTTTTTGATGAGATTAAACTTGATGATGATTCTTTGAGTGCGCAAGAAAAAATCGACACCGTAATTGAATATTACAAAAACCTTATGGCCGATTGGACTCCTGAAAACAACAGAATGTATAAGATGCAATATTTAAGAGACAGCGTTCCCTTGGGATAAGTTTTGGTATTAAGAGCAAGGGAAACTTCTTTAGACAGCATCCGATAATTTTACCGGTTTTGTCTGTGCTCTTCGCCCCAATAACACATTTGAGATAATATCGGAATAAAAGACTTTCCTTTGTCGGATAGTGAATATTCAACCTTTGGGGGAATTTGCGGATATTCCTTTCTTATTATCATTTTATCCTTTTCAAGCTCTTTTAGGGTTGAGCTCAAGGTTTTATGGGTAACATTTCCCAAATATCGCCTCAATTCGTTATACCTTAAAATTTCCAGACGAAACAAGGCATAGAGGATTGTCAATTTATACTTTCCGTTAATCAGGGCCAAGGTATAATTAAATCCTGTTTCTTCAAATTTTTCAACAGCCTCCAAACAGGCGTCTTTCATATTACTCTCCTTTAAGATAGTACCTATCTTTTATGTGCGTACTTGAATTTTACTGCATATAGTTTATCATTAAATATGTAAAAATGAAAGGAAAGATTAATGAGAGACGATATTAAAGAATTTAATGCAGTGGAAAATGTTGCAAGAAAATTTATTGAAGCCGTAAAAAACGGTAACTCCGAAATTGTAAAACCGTATTTTTATGAAAAAGCAGTGTTTTTCGGGCAATTAAACGAAGATGTTTACCAATCAGGCGCCATTCAAGAATTCTACGATACAATAGATAAAATGGGAGCTTGCAAGGACGATTACATTGCAAGAGTTGATGTTTTGGCTCTTGAAAAAACAATTGCCGTTGTAAGAGTAATCGAAGACAACTGGCATGGCTATAAATTTACTGATATTTTAAATTTAAACAAAATAAACGGCGAATGGAAAATTGTTGCCAAAGTTTATGACACATTATCAAAAGAAGGATAGCTTAATTATGTAAAGGAAAAAATTATGTCAAAATTTTTCGCCAATACAGACTAAGCGATTGGTTATTAAAATTTAAAATAGAGCAAAGCTGATACAAAAAAACGGACGCACGGGTTATCAATGTGTCCGTTTTTTTATTTTACCATGTGTTTATTGGCGAAAAAATTTCTTTTTGGGTTTTATACATAAAAAAGGAGAGATATTATGAGAATAGAAAGCATTTCAAATGTAAATTTTAAATCAGTATATGCTATTTCTGGTTCCAAGGAGCAAGCTGCAAATTTATACAATAATCTTCAACAAAAAAGAGCGGAAGAAAAAGCCCTTATGTTACCTGCAACAGATATATATGAAGGCTCTCAAGGCAGGGGGTTTTGCGCGACAAGCGTCAGGGATGGAAAACAAGTAGCTTTCCTTATAACAGGGAAAAATATTAAAGACGTTTTATTTATGAACCCGGGCTGGGGGAGCATGAACGGGATAAGTCACCACATTGCCGATTGTTACGAAATAAAAGATGACAAAGAGGCAGCTAATCATTTTGAAAACATAATTGAAAAAGATTGGGAAGAAGATAGCAAACAGCAGAACAAATCCGAAAACTAGACAGCAGTTTGGATTATGTAGGATATAAAATTTTGACCTTTTTTCAAGCCTTTAAGCTTGGAAATAATATTGTGCGACAAAACCTCAGCCATCAGAACATGCAAATATAAAAATTTGTCGAAGACGGGACTTGAACCCGTACAGATTGCTCCACACGCCCCTCAAACGTGCGCGTCTACCATTCCGCCACTCCGACAAATTAATCAATATTCAATTTTCAAGTTTTTATTTGGCGGAATGGTATATTTGATATACGGTTCGCGCGGCTCACGCCTTGACTCACCTGCTCCATTTTCCAAAATGACATTTAGTCATTTTCTCAAACGGAGTCCTACTCCGACAAATTATTTAATTATTCAGTTTTCAAATTTTGCATCACTGCTAAAAAAACAGAGGCAGTTTTATTTTACCACAAATAAAACTTATGCTTCATATTTTTTAAATAAAAGTGAAGCGTTGTGTCCGCCAAAACCGAATGAATTTGTTAAGGCATAGTTAATTTCAGCCTTAACGGGTTTGTGCGGAACATAGTTTAAGTTTGCAACACATTCATCCTGGTTATCAAGGTTGATTGTCGGAGGAATTGTGCTTTCGCGAAGAGCCATAATGCAAGCGATTGATTCAGCTGCACCTGTCGCACCGAGCATATGCCCATGCATGCTCTTTGTTGAAGAAACTTTTAAATTCGGGTTAACATCCAAATCGCCGAATACTTGGGCAATTGCTTTAGATTCTGCAGCATCGCCAAGGCCTGTTGATGTACCGTGAGAATTTACATACCCAACTTCTTTCGGGTTGATGTCAGCATCTTTTACTGCAAGTTCCATTGCTTTTGCAGCGCCCTGGCCGCTCGGATCCGGAGCCACAATGTCGTAAGCATCTGCAGTTTGGCCATAGCCTACAACTTCAGCGTAAATTTTTGCGCCGCGTTTTTTAGCATGCTCAAGTTCTTCTAAAACAAGAATTGCAGAGCCTTCAGACATTACAAAACCGTCTCTGTCTTTGTCATAAGGCCTTGAAGCCTTTGTCGGTTCATCGTTTCTTTTTGATAATGTTCTTGCGGATGTAAACGCGCCGATACCGAGCCTTGTAATAACAGCTTCGGCGCCGCCTGCGATAATTACATCGGCATCATCATATTGAATACTTCTGAAAGCATCGCCGATGCAGTGTGCTGAAGTTGCGCATGCCGTAACGATTGCTTTATTTAAACCTTTTGCGCCGTATTTCATAGAAATTCTTCCGGCACCCATATCGGAAATAATCATAGGAACAGTAAAAGGCGAACATTTAGAAGGGCCGCGTTCGATAATTGTGTGGTGCTGTTTTTCAAACGTATCAAAACCGCCTGCTGCAGAGCCGACAATTACACCGTAACGGTAAGGGTCTGTGTTTTCTGTTGTAACACCTGAATCTTTAACGGCTTCTTCCGCTGCCATAAGAGCAAACTGGGTGTATCTGTCCATTCTTCTTGCTTCTTTAGGCTCAAGCGTACTGATTTCATCAAAGTTTTTAATTTCACCTGCGATATGAACAGTATGTCCGTCAAGCGAAATGTTTTCTATTGTTGAAATACCGCTCTTTCCTTCAAGAAGTGCATTCCAAAATTCTTTTGCTCCAACTCCCACAGGCGAAACAATGCCCATGCCCGTAACTACTACTCGTCTTTTATTTGTGTTCATTTTAATAATTTTTCCTCTTAAACAGCTATCAAAATGCAAAATGTTAAATAAATAAAGGGGCTAATCCGCACTAAAGAATAATCTTTAAAATAAGGATTATCCCCTAAATAAATTTTGCAAATGATCTTTACTCAAAAACCTGAGTAAATGAATTCCTTAAATATTAGTTAAGATGAGCGTCGATATAATCAACTGCATCTTGTACTGTAGCGATTTTTTCAGCTTCTTCATCAGGAATTTCGCAGCCGAATTCTTCTTCAAAAGCCATAACTAATTCAACTGTATCTAATGAATCAGCACCAAGGTCGTTTGTGAAGCTTGCTTGCGGAGTTACAAGATTTTCATCTACGCTTAGTTGATCTACTACTACTTTTTTTACTCTTTCTAATGTGCTCATTTTTACCTCATCAAAATTAAATAATACTAACTAACATACGCCAATTATACTAAGCACATAATAAATTTGCAAATCATGAAGCGCACACTTGGGGTTATGTAAACAAATTGTAATAAAAACCACCCTTGGGGCTTAAAGGGTACCGGTTTGATATGAAAACTTACACACTCTTTTTCAAAAAAATACGGGCGCCGAAACCAAGCCCGACCGCCCGTATTTTTAAAATTTTTAAGTATTTATTACAGGTCTTCGTTAATGCTTACATCGCTTAAAAGCTTAATAAATACTGTTTCGCCTGCTCTTGCAGAGTAGTTGATACCTTTTGTGAAAAGGCCTGCAATTGCACCGACACCGGCACCTACAGGAGTACCAACCGCAAAGCCTGCGCCCATTTCATCGCATGGAATACCGATACCCATACCGGCACCTGTACCAACAACAGCACCGCCAAGAGTGTAAAGACCTACTTTTTTCCAGCGGTTTTCTCTTAAATAGCCGTCGCGGTCGTTGTGAACATAGCCGTTAAGTTCAGCGGTTCTGCCGTCAGGAAGTTCAAGTCTTGTGAAGTTGAGTTTAACTTCGCCGTTTTTGTTGAACCATTGGGGCTCAATTTTGTCTTCAACGCGAGCATATAATTTTGCATTTGCAGGAATAACGGTTGTTCCTTCATCCGTTACAACATCGTTTCTGATGAAAAATACAACATCATCGCCATTGTTTGAATTTTTTGATTTGTAAGCTTCAAAAAATTCTGCTTTTAAGATATTGCCTGCTGCAACAACTTTTCTTGTGTTTGTGATTGTAACAATGTTAGATTCTGCATCTTTGTGAATGTTTAAGTGTTCTGCACCCATTGTTTTTTCAGGGGATACATATTCTTCTTTAACATAGTTTAAGGCTTTGCTTAACTTTGCAAGCAATACAGCGGTTTCTGCTCTTGTGATTTCTCTTTTCGGTTCAAGCTGTAAACCATCCGGGTAGTTTACATAAAGGCCTAATTTTACAGCCTTTTCGTAAGCTCTTTTTGCCCAGGAAGGAATAGCATCAACGTCTGAAAAATCAGCTAAAACATCTTCATCTGTCATGATGTTTTTTGTGATGTGGCTCATAACTGATGTAACTTCAGCTTTAATCATTTTGTTTTCAGGTCTGAAAGTTTTATCAGGGTAACCGTATACAAGGCCTAATTCTTCTGATTTCATAATAGCGGCGAAGTTTTCTGTTTCACCGTTAATATCTGTGTATGGATTTTCAACACGAACATCAAGATTGTCATGCCCTAAAACTTTAACGAGCATTTTAACAAAATCGCCCCTTTTAACAGAAGCTTCGGGGTTGAAATTGTTTTCCTCATCAAGCTGCATAACATCTTTTGAAACCATTTCAGCAATTTCTGCGTTTGCCCAATAGCTTTCTGAGACATCGTTAATATCAGCAGCAAATGCGGCTGTAGAAACGGTTAAGCCCAAGAAAGCAAATAAGGCAAATAAACTTTTCAACATTTTCATAAATTTTACCTTTTCTCTCCCAATCTAATTCACTAAATTGATAATATTAATATTATTATAAAATGTGCCCTTGTGCAAATAATTAAAAAGAAAAATTAAAAGCGCCCTTTGCAACTTTACAAAAAGGCGCTGATAAATACTCTTCTAAATCCTAAACTCCATATTGTTTAATTATTAGTTTGAAGGTGCGTTCCAAAGTGCATCTCTTGATAATTTAGAACTTACCATCTCTTGTGAAAGGTTTATATTGTCCGGAGTAAATATAAATACGCATTCACCGATTTTTCTTTGATCTCCTTCAAGTGCATAAGTGCACCCGCAAAGGAAATCTACAACTCTTTGTGATTGTTCTCTATCTAAAAGTTGGAGGTTTAAAATAACGGTTTTCTTGTCTTTAAGAGCTTCTGCAATCTGCTTTGATTCGTTGTAAGATCTCGGTTCAAAAACAATCACTTCATAACCTTTAGGTTCGCCTTCATATCCGCGGCTTGGCATGGAAATTACTTTTCTTTCATGTCTGTATGCAGGCGCTTGCGGTTTGAATTCGGGAACCAATGCTGCATTTCTGTCTGTTGAATAATCAGCATCAAATTCACCTTGAAGCCCTGTGAATAAATCATCTTCTTCTTTGCCGCTTTCAAATGGCGATGTTAAAAATTTAACAATGTTATTTAGTGTGTTTGAAACTCCGGTCACCTTATCCTCCTAATTTTTTATTCAAATAGTATTCTACCAAGTCGTATCATTGTTGCGCCCATATCAAGCGCGATTTTGTAATCGTTGCTCATCCCCATTGAAAGCTCCTTCAGGCCGTATGAATCTTTAAGCCCGCGCATTTCTTTGAAAAGCTTTTTAATTAACGCCGTATCGTCTGTTAAAGGAGCAATTGTCATAAGCCCCTCAAGGCTTAGGTTTTGAAGCCCTGATATGTTGTTAATCAAACTTTCCAACTGAGAAGGTGCAATACCAAACTTTTGTTCTTCATGTGCGTTATTTACCTGAATTAAAACTTTTTGCACGATTCCTTTTTGTTTGGCAACATTATCAATTTTTTCTGCAAGCTCAAGCGAATCTATCGAATGGATAAAATCAAAGACTCCTACCGCTTTGTTCACTTTGTTGCTTTGCAAGTGTCCTATCAAATGATAATGTGAATTTGAAGCGATTTCCTCCTCCAATAAATTGATTTTTTCAATTGCATCTATCACCCTGTTTTCACCAAAATTGCTTAAACCGGCCTTATATACTTCCCTCATCTCATCCACCGTGTGATATTTTGTAACGGCAATGATTGTCGGGTTATAACTTTTTGCAAATGTCAAAATGCGATTAAGATTTTCAGAAATCTTTGTATTCACTTTTCACACCCTTAACGCTATGTGATAAGCCTGCGTGATAAGCTCCTACCTCCAAGCTCAAATTAATTATAATTGTTCACATGACACATGACAACATTTAGTTTAGTAATTTATTTGTTGAATAAATGAGCATGCCAAAACATGCATTGGGCCATGGTTTCGACAATTTTTCATGTCTTAACATTACTTAATAAATACAACATTTTTAGTGTTTTCATGACATGTGTAGCAGAAATTTGGCATGCCAAAGGCATGGAATAAAATTTCAAATTTTAAAATCATCCAATGGTAAGCCTGTGAAGCCTTCTTAAATATATTTTTTGTACCGTTAGCATAAGGGCATTAGAGATATTTAGCGAATGTATAAAGCGAGTATGTTTGAGACCCTGCCTCCTTAGCTTGAGGCAGGGTTGAGTTTGCGAGCAATAAAAAATGAGCTTAATAGCTCTTTGACCGTTGCAGACCCGGTATAAAAAATATATTTAAGAAGGCGGAACTATGGCAAAAAAAGACTTTTCAGCAGCGTTGGTTTCTGGATTGCTTCGGTACACTGTCGCTTCCCTCGCAATGACGGCTGCTCAATAAAGAACCTTCAACCAAAATCCTCTCCATTACAGGATTTAGAGTTCATTAGTTGAAATCAAAGAGGCATCAAACTATATCAGCTCAATCATTTCCCTAACTGCCATCTCGAGGCCGACAAAAACAGCACGTGAAACAATCGAATGGCCGATATTTAATTCATCCAGCCCCTCAATTTCTTTCATCAAAGAAACATTTTCATAATTTAAGCCATGCCCGGCGTTCACCTTTAAACCAAGGCTTTGGGCATATTCTGCCGCAGTTTTTAACCTGTTAAATTCAACATCCTGTGCAGGAGTTTTAAAAGCATTTGCAAAAGCGCCCGTGTGAAGTTCAATATAATCAGAACCCACATCAGATGCTGCTTTCACCTGCTCTTTATCAGGGTCTATAAAAAGGCTTACAATAATATTTTTTGAATGAAGCGCATCAATTAACGCCTTAATTCTTTCTTTTTTGCCCGCAACATCAAGCCCGCCTTCCGTTGTAAGCTCCTGCCTTTTTTCGGGAACTATACAGCAGGAATACGGAACCGCATTCAGTGCGATAGATTGCATCTCGTCCGTTGCAGCCATTTCAAGGTTTATATTTGCCTTTAAATTGCGTTTTAGCGTTTTTAAATCTTCATCTTTAATGTGGCGCCTATCTTCCCTTAAATGGATTGTAATTGCCGTGGCGCCTGCCATTTCGCATATAAGTGCAGCATCAAGAACAGAGGGCTCAACCCCGCCTCTTGCGTTTCTTAACGTTGCAACATGGTCTATGTTTACTCCTAAATTCATAAGCTTAATTTAGCACTTTTTTAATTAAAATTAAATATACTTTCTACACTTTTTATACGATTTTTTGTAAATTTTGCTTAAATCTTTGCACAAATGCCCGTTGGGCTCATCCGACATACTCAGCCATACGGTTGATTTTCAACCAATTTTTATGGACTTCATAAAGAAAATGAATATAATAAGAAATGTTACAATATGTGCATATA
>CANSKM010000009.1 GCA_947647475.1 uncultured bacterium | reverse complement strand
TGGTACTTGTAATGAAATTGCTCGTCAATTAACTTCTTTTTCTGATGATAGGGCTTTAATTGAAAATAAGCCTTATAAACCGTTAAAATTTGTATGTGCAAAAGAATATATGGGAGCAAAACCTGATGATATTAAGTATATTATAAAAAATTCATCTTGCGGTTTTTGTCTGGATATTGGTCATGCTATTTGTGCGGCAAATTCATTTAAATTTGAACCCTATTCTTATATTCAAGATTTTGTCTCATTGAATCCAAGCAAGGTGCATTTGTCCGATATGTATGTGGTTGCTGAAGAAGATATGCATTTGAATTTTGGCCTAGGGGATATTGATTTCAAATTGCTTTTGGGTGAAATTTTGCCAAAAGATATCGATATCACAATTGAGACAAATAAGCACAGTGCAACAGATTTGAATGATTTTGTACAGGATGTGAAGTTTCTAAGAAAAGTGATGGAGAGTATTTAAAAGATGATTGCAATAATTACAGCCAGAGGCGGCAGCAAAAGAATACCTAAAAAAAATATCAAAGAGTTTATGGGAAAACCGATGCTTTCTTATGCTATCGAAGCAGCATTGAATAGTGGTATTTTTAGTGAAGTCATGGTTTCTACGGATAGTGATGAAGTTGCAAAAGTTGCAAGTCAATATGGTGCAAAAGTTCCTTTTATGAGAAGCCAAGAAACTGCAAATGATTTTGCGACAACTAAGGACGTTTTGAATGAGGTAATATTGGAATACAGGAAGCGCGGTATTGAGTTTGAAAATTTCTGCTGTATATATCCTTGTGTTCCGTTTTTAACTTCGGATATTCTTCGTTGTGCATACAATGACTTTATAAGTTCAAATGCAGATTGTTTGATGCCTGTTGTAAGGTTTTCTTTCCCCATTCAAAGAGCGATGCGATTAAATTTGGACGGATATCTTGAATATAGAGAACCGGAGAATGCACCACGACGTTCGCAAGATTTAGAGGCAATGTATCATGATGTTGGTATGTTTTATTTTTATAAAACCAAGAATATTGATGGCAATATGATTAGACCATATGAAATGGATGAAGCGGTAATTCAAGACATAGATACTATGGATGATTGGAAAATGGCTGAAATGAAATACAAATTATTGCATTCAAATATATAATAGTGCCTCTTTAAGTTTTCCAATCCCCTCCTTCTGGATTTTGTTTAGTTTAGCAAGGGTGGTGTAGTTGTTTTGGCGCATGGTAGAAAGCTCTTTGGAGGAGGGGATGTGCCCCGAAACCAGGTCGTCATTTAAAATGTATGAATATCCAAGGGTGTTGAAATCCCCGATGTTTGGTTGCAGCACAACGGGAATGATTCCATATGTTAAATATTCTATCAATTTTGTGGGGCAAGCAACTCGGTTTACTACATTGTCGTCCCGCAAAATATATCCAAAATCTGCATTTTTATATTCTTTACAAAGTTCGCTTGAATTTACGCTTTTAACTTCGACACCTTCTGTCCCCGCTTTTTTAAGCTTTTGCTTAAATTCTTCAACATTTGGGGTCAAAATTGAAACGTTAAAATTATTTGCAATTTTGCTTATGGATTCAACCATTAAATCTACATTTTGCCATTTTTGCGCACCACCCGAGTATATAATTTTTGGTTTTTCGCCTAAAGTCTTAACGGGTGTATCTCCCGGGGCAAAAATAGGCAAAAGGATGAAATCCGTTTTAATTCCCTTATATTTTTCTTTGTAAAAATCAATCATATTCTTTGATACGGCAACAAGGGCTTTTGCGCTCCTGAAGGCAAGTTCTTCCCTCTTTTTAAATTCTTCCATATGTGGGTCTTTTACATTGCGGTATTCAAGTTCTTCAATGAAGCACCCGTGGATATCGACAATGATTTTGTCTTTAAATTTTAAAACTTCCGCATCTGAAAGCAAGGTTGTCATATATAAGCTGTGCACATAGATTATCTTTGCATTTTTGCAGAGCTTACTAAATTTTTCTTTGTTGATTTTTCTATAAAATTTTACGTTTCTTTTCTCTTTGCCCTTAAAAATATCAAGTCTTTTTTTATTTTCTTCAATTTTATTTTTAAAATATCTGATTGTGCCACGGATTGAAAAACGCCATTTTTCATCTGTTGTGGTTTCTATATATATTCTTTTTTGTCCTGCAAAAGAGGGGGGTTGAAAAAAGTTTTCTTGAAAAATTTTGTCTATTGCAAGTTCTCTTTGAACCATTCCGTCTTTTTCATTTGTTTTGTCCGGAATAAGCCCAAGGACAAGTATAAAATCTTTCATACCCTTTTCCTTTCGACAAATTTTTTCAACATTCTAAACCCAAGAGTATTATTGTATTTTAAGCTTCCTGCTTTATTTTTGATTTTTTGATAATCTAAAACTCTGAGGCTATTTTTATCCAAAGCTTCGAGCATTTTTTTGCAAACGCCTTTTGGAGAGTGGTTTTTCATAAAATATTCAAAGCATTTTTGCCCAATTTCCGCTTTTTTATTTTTTTCATAAATTAGCTCAATTATTTTAGAAAGTTTGAATTTTGCATTTTTTTTGTATTCCAAAATCGTTGTTCCAAGGTTAAAATGTTTTGAATCATAAAGGAAATAAAATTTGTTCAAATTAAAATTTTTATAAGAATAAGGAATTGATACAACGGGCAACTTCAGCGCTGCACCCTCTAAAAGGCTTGTTCCCATTGAAAAAAGAATATCAACATTTTTTGCCAAAAATTCACCAAGCTCTTTTTGTTGCAGAGTTCCTTTAAAAATTATATTCAATTTTTTAAATTTTTCAGGCTTGATTTTCTTCTTGCAGATGCCATCACCAATAATATATGCGTTTATTTTTTTGCTTGTTTTAAATTTATTTAATTGCCTTAAAACGTTTAAAAGCGGCAGAGTTTTTTCTTCGCAAAGTCTTCCTAAAATTGCAATATTTATTTCATCATCAAAGATAGGCTCGGCTGTTGCCTCAATATTTTTTGGCTCAGATAAAATCGGCAGGTAATTTTCCCTAAGTTCACTAAAGATTGTTTTATTGTAAGAAAATGTGGTCTTGTTCATATGCCATAGGGCATTTTTTTTGTCACATTCTTTTAAAATATTGGAAAAGAAGCGAAAAGTGTTTTTGCAAAAACGCCGCATAAAAATTTTGTTAAAAAGGGCTCCAAAATGCTGTAAAATATATCCTTCCGGCATAGTATGGATTAAATTAAATGTGTGAATTGTCCAAAAGAAAAGTTTTAAATTTCCATTTTTAAAATCTATGTAATCATCAATTCTGTGGATGTTTGAAATGGGCGTTATAAGCGTCCCTTCGAGGTCAAATTCCGTTTTTTTATCATCTTCAAAATTTATAAAATTTATGTTTTGAAATTGCTCATTGTTTCTGATGTACCCGTCTTTATAATCAATGTAGTAAACGGTTTTGCCGTATTCTTGAAGATAATTTGCAAGCCTTGCAAACAAAAGCTCTGCTCCGCCAACAATTTTGCTTGGGTAGAAGAAGATTATGTTTTCTGTTGTCTTATTTATATTTTTATCTGTATTCATTTACGGCCTCGACAACTTTTTGTGCCTCATCTTCTGTCATAACGGGTGAAATTGGTAAGGATAAAATTGTATTATGAATTTCTTCTGTTATTGGAAAATGAAGGTTGTTCCATTCTTTATATGCTTCCTGCTTATGTGGCGGAATTGGGTAGTGAATAAGGGTTTGGATACCTCTTTCTTTTAAAAATTCCTGCAGACGGTTTCTTTCTTTGGTTCTGATTGCAAAAATATGAAAAACGTGTGAATTTTTATCAATTATTTTTGGCAAAATAATTTCAGGGTTTTTGATGTTATTTATGTATAATTTTGCGATTTCTTCTCGGCGGGCGTTGTCTTTTTCTAAATATTTTAATTTGACATCTAAAATTGCCGCCTGAATTTCATCCAGCCTTGAATTTACACCCTTATAGATATTATGGTATTTTATGTTAGAACCATAGTTTGCAATTGCGCGGATTTTTTCAGCCAAAATATCATCATTTGTTGCAACGCAGCCCCCGTCCCCAAGGCACCCGAGGTTTTTTCCGGGGTAAAAGGAAAACCCTGCCGCATCCGAAAGTGCACCGGTTCGCTTTCCTTTATACATTGCGCCGTGTGCCTGTGCGGCATCTTCGATTATTCTAAGCCCATGTTTTTTTGCAATTTTTGAAATTTTATCCATTTCGGCTACTTGTCCGTAAAGATGAACAGCCATAATAGCCTTGGTTTTTGAGGTTATGGCTTTTTCAATTAAATTTGGGTTAATATTATAAGTTTCTATATCAGGTTCAATTAAAACAGGTGTGCAGCCGTTTTGCGAAATCGCTAAAATGCTTGCAATATAAGTGTTTGCAGGAGCTATAATTTCATCGCCCAGGCTAAAGCCATATGCTTTTACAATTAAATCCAATGCTTCAAGCCCGTTTGCACAGCCTATACAATGTTTCGCCCCGCAAAATTTGGCAAAATTTGCTTCAAAATTTTTAACTTCTTTTCCAAGAATATACCAGCCTGAATCAAGCACGTTTTTAATTCGTGCGTCAATTTCCTCTCTAAAACGTTCATTTATCTTGTATAAATCTAAAAAATTAATCATAGTCTGCTACCCGTTTTCTTATGTGAGTATATCTCAAAATATCAAAAAGCAGACTCAAATCTCTAAATTTTAACAACGTCAATAGAAAAAGTATCCTAATTTTTTTTAGTCCAGCCTTAAATTCTTTTGGAAAACATTTTTTTTCTTTGATTTTATAATATTCCTTTAAGATGTTTCTTTGTTTTTTTAATAGTTCAAATGTTTCTTTGAGCCATTTTTTAATAAAATCTTTTTCAAAAGATTTTTTAATCATAAAGTCTGCAAGTTTCAACTGGGCTGTTACATAATCCAAAATTTTTATATCGTTCGACTTTGTAATTGCATTAGGGTTGTCTGTTCTATAATAAAAATTTGAGTTAACAAAAGCTATTTTATTGCAGTAATAAAGATAAATTCTTGATGTGACTTCATCGCCTGTGAAAATACTTGTATCGAAGCCGATTTTTTTCATCAATGATGTTTTTCGAAGGTAAAAACCGTGAATTTTCCAATAAAGACAAAGTTCAAAAGCTTCTTTTCCGGTTAATTGCAAATTATAATTGTGATCGGGCGGAAAAATTCCCCGGTCTTTTGTTTTGTCTTCGCTATAATAAAGCATATTTGGCACCACAGCGTCAACCCCCCCCTTGACACTGTTTGCAGTATTGATTAGCGTTTCAAAAAGGTCGGTGTCAATTAAGTCGTCTTGGGACATATAAAAATAATATTCACCCTTTGCTTTTGAGAGGCCAAATTGCTTGTTTTTGACAGCATTTCCTCTGTTCTTTTTGTTTGCAAAAATTCTAAATCTTTTGTCTCCTTTAGTGTGTTTTTGCAAAATGTCCAATGTATCGTCAGTTGAGCAATCGTCGATAATTATTGCTTCAAAATTTGTGAAGGTTTGACTTTTAAGAATTTCAATCATTTTTTTTATATATTTTTCCCCGTTAAACACGGGAATAATGACAGAAATTTTCGGGCCGTTTCTAAAGACATTGTTGCGCATAATTCTACTGCTATCTCTGCTTTAAAACCTTTGCAGGGTTTCCTATGACAATACAATTATCGGGCACATCTTTTGTAACTACGCTTCCTGCACCAATTAGTGCATTTTCTCCAATTGTTACTCCCGGTAAAATTGTTGCATTGCCGCCAATTGAGCACCCTTTTTTCAAGATTACTTTTTTAATTTCGGCATTGCGGTTTCTTGAAACGGGTTTTTTATCGTGCAAAATTACCGCATTTGGGCCAATAAAAACATTATCTTCAATAAGTGTTTGATTATGAATTGCTACTCCAAATTTAATTGTCACGTTGTCTCCGATTTTCACATCGTTTTCAATAAAACAGTGCGAGCAAATGTTGCAGTTGCTTCCGATAACGGCCCCCGGAAGAACTACGCAAAACTGCCAAATATTTGTGTTTTCACCTATATTTTTGCTTTGAACGTCAGACAACGGATGTATCATTTTCTTATCCTAAACTAAAACTTTAAACCTATTTTTCTTGGCTCATTAAATATTCATCGAGTTCCTTAGTAAAAACCGCAGCACCTTTGTTGTTTAAATGGTCCCAATCAAGAAAATTATCTTCACTTATTTCCATCGGGCTAAAGTTTAAAATTCTTATATCGTTTGTGATGCAATAGTTTGCAAGCGGCATCAGAGCCTTTCTAATCGGGAGTTTGTGCTTGTTTCTCATCTCATCTCTATAGTTTTTAGACAAAGGAAGAATTATAACATTCAGTTTACAGCAGTTCATCTCGCAGACTCTTTTTAATTTTAAAAGCCATTTAAGCTCTCCCGTACCGTGTTTTTGAGCGTGTTTGATGTGTCTTTGAACGGCTGCTTTGTTGTCCGTGTTTATGTGTTCTGTTTCTGTTGTCTCAAAGCCTCTTTTGATGTTATCTGGAATTTCTAGCTTTGAAAAATTGTACTTTCCTTTTTTTGTTATGTGGTTTAAAGGTGTATTCGGGTTTTTTGCGCCCAAAAATGCTTCGTAAGCCTCAAGTCTGTTTTTTGCGCCGCTTTCGCTTAAATTGAATCCGGGAGAATAGTATGAAGCTACAACGTAAATATTTTGAAGATTTGGGAGCATATCTGCAAAATGACAGTATGTTTTGTATGATGTGTAAAAATCCATACTCGGAAGACAAAGGTTATACGAACTTCTTGTTAAAAGTTCCGGGTTTATGCCGTATTGGCCATATGCAAGGCCCATATATAAGTCCTGAACTTCATCTTTTACGTTAAAAAGCTCTGTCGATTTTGTATAAACAAGCCTTAAATCAGAACTTATGTTTGAAGCAGGTTTTAATATTTTAACTGCAGCATTTTTGCATATTTTAGCGGAACGTTTAATTTTATTTTCCAATGCTTTGTAAAAATTCATCATAATTCCTTATATATTCTTTTTCATCGTAACAAGTGCTTGCAAGTACAAGAAGTATGGCATTGTAAGAAAAATCATACATTTCCTTCCAAACCATTTTGTTTAGGTATAATGCTTTATGCGGGTTGTTTAATATAAAATCTTCCTGTTTTTTGCCTGTGTCAACTTTGACTTTGCAGCTTCCGTTAATTGCAATCAACAGAAATTCGGAATGTTTGTTAGCGTGAATTCCTCTTTTAATGTTTGTTTTTGTGTCGAATATATAAAAGGCGCGCTTAACTTCAAAAGGACAGTTGATATCCTTTTCAAAGGATATCAGGTGCCCTCTTTCGTCTCCGAAAACTTTCATATCGATTAACTTATAATCCATTCTCTTATTTTACAGGAAAACCCTTTTTGTGACAAATTGTGACATTCTTTAAAAATATTTTATAATATAATGAAATGATAATGGGGAGTTTTTATGCCATTTATTTTTGAAAGACAAAAAATCGAAGATGTTATTTTGGTTAAGCCCAAGGTTTTTGGCGATAATCGCGGCTTTTTTATGGAAAGTTATAAAAAATCCGAATTTTTTGAAAACGGAATTACGGTTGAATTTAACCAGGATAATCATTCTAAATCTTCTGCTCGTGTTCTAAGAGGTTTGCACTATCAAACCGCACCCCATGCCCAGGCAAAACTTGTAAGATGCTCCCGTGGTCGAATTTTCGATGTTGCGGTTGATATCCGCCCGAATTCAAAAACCTTTGGGCAATATGTTAAGGTTGAATTGTCTGAAGAAAATAAAAATATGCTTTTTATCCCCGCGGGTTTTGCCCATGGTTTTGTTGTACTTTCTGATGAAGCGGAACTTTTGTATAAAGCATCTGGTGAATATAATCCAAATGCTGACAGGGGTGTTTTTTGGGCTGATGAAGATATAAATATAAATTGGGAAATAGATTTTGAACCTGTGCTTTCTGAAAAAGATAAGGTGCAGCCAAGGCTAAAGGATATAAACAAAGAGGAAATAATTTAGATGAAAATATTGGTAACAGGCGGAGCAGGGTTTATTGGAAGTTGTTTTGTTAGGCATATTTTAAAAAAGTATCCGGAATATAAGGTTTTAAACCTTGATGCTCTGACGTATTGCGGAAACATTCAAAATCTTGATGATGTAAAAAATAACCCGAATTATACTTTTGTTCAGGGGAATATTTGCGATAAAAACCTTGTGAAAGATTTGGTTCAAGATGTTAATTGGGTTGTAAATTTTGCTGCAGAATCCCATGTTGATAACTCCATAAAAAACCCGGGAATTTTTGTTGAAACAAACGTTCAAGGAACGTTGAATTTGTTGCAGACTTCTTTGGATGCGGGTGTAGAAAAGTTTTTGCAGGTTTCAACCGATGAAGTCTATGGGACCCTTGGAAAAACAGGGTATTTCTATGAAACAACACCATTAATGCCAAACAGCCCATACTCTGCAAGCAAGGCGGGGGCTGATATGCTTGTTCGTGCATACCATGAGACATACGGAATGTTTACTCTAAATACCAGGTGTTCAAATAATTACGGACCATATCAATATCCTGAAAAACTTATTCCTTTTTTTATTTCAAAACTCTTAAAAGATGAAAAAGTTCCCGTATATGGAGATGGCTTGAATGTTCGGGATTGGCTCTATGTTTATGATCATTGTGAGGCGATTGATGTTGTGCTCCATAAGGGAAAATCAGGCGAAATTTATAACATTGGCGGGCACAATGAAAAAACTAATATGGAAATAACGAGGCTTATTTTAGATGCCATGGGAAAAGATGAAAGTTCGATAGAATTTGTTAAAGACAGGCTCGGGCATGACAGGCGTTATGCAATTTCAAACGATAAAATTACATCTGAGCTTGGCTGGGCGCCATCTATCACTTTTGAAGAGGGTATAAAACTTACAATAGACTGGTATTTGAATAACCAAGAGTGGATGAAATCTGTTCAAAATAAAAAGACAAGTTTAGTATAGATTGGAGTAATAGGAAGATGAAGGGAATAGTTTTAGCGGGCGGAAGCGGAACAAGGCTTTACCCAAGCACAATGTCTGTTTCAAAACAGCTTTTGCCTGTATATGATAAACCTATGATATATTACCCTATTTCTGTTCTTATGCTTGCAGGGATAAGAGAAATTTTAATTATTTCAACTCCGCATGACTTGCCGAATTTTGAAAAAGTTTTGGGGGACGGAAGTCAGTTTGGCGTAAAATTTTCATATAAAATTCAGCCAAGCCCGGATGGCCTTGCACAGGCTTTTATTTTGGGCGAAGAATTTATAGGATGTGATGATGTTGCCCTAATTTTGGGGGACAATATTTTTTATGGGCCCGGGTTTTCCGGCATGTTAAAAAATGCAAAGCAAAATGCTACAGAAAAAAAAGTTGCAACGATTTTCAGCTATTTTGTGAAAAACCCTGAAAGGTTTGGTGTGGTTGAATTTGATGAAAATGGTAAGGCAATTTCGATTGAAGAAAAACCAAAAAATCCTAAATCTTCTTATGCTGCAACGGGGCTTTACTTCTATAATAATAAGGTGGTTGAATATGCTAAAAGACTTAAACCCTCTGCAAGGGGTGAGCTTGAAATTACGGATTTGAATAAAATTTATCTAAACGAAGGCAGATTAAACGTTCAGCCCTTGGGCCGAGGCTTTGCGTGGCTTGATACTGGGACGCACAAGTCTTTATTGCAGGCAGGGCAGTATGTTCAAACTATTGAAGAAAACCAGGGGATAAAAATTGCCTGTCTTGAAGAAGTGGCTTACAGGGTAGGGTTTTTATCCAGAGAAGAGATTTTAGAAAATGCTAAAAGATATAATGATAATGAGTATTTTCACTATGTTAAAAATATAAAGTAAGGCGTTTTTAGGGCGCTATTGCGGAGATTAAAAGGAAAAACGATGAAAAAGGCACTTATAACAGGGATTACAGGGCAAGACGGAAGCTATCTTGCAGAATTGCTTCTTAAAAAAGGATATGATGTCTATGGGATGAAAAGGCGCGCCAGCTCTTTCAATACGGATAGAATAGATCATCTTTACCAAGATGCGCATAATGAAAATTCTCGTTTTCATTTAAGCTACGGTGATTTAACGGATTCAACAAACCTTATCCGTCTTGTGCAGGAGATTCAGCCCGATGAAATCTATAACTTGGCTGCCCAATCTCACGTTAAAGTTTCGTTTGATTCTCCTGAATATACTGCAAATGCTGATGCATTGGGCACGTTAAGGCTGCTTGAAGCGATAAGAATTTTGAGTCTTAACGAGAAGACAAAATTTTATCAGGCTTCAACATCGGAACTTTACGGCCTTGTGCAGGAAACTCCGCAAAAGGAAACCACGCCTTTTTATCCGCGCTCACCTTATGCTTGTGCAAAGCTTTATGCTTATTGGATTACGGTAAATTATAGAGAAGCATATAATATTTTTGCTGCAAACGGAATTTTATTTAACCATGAATCTCCAAGAAGGGGCGAAACCTTTGTTACAAGAAAGATTACACGTTCTGCTGTTAGAATAAAACTTGGTATCGAAGAAAAACTTTATCTTGGAAACCTTTCTTCTAAGCGTGATTGGGGCCATGCGAAAGATTATGTTGAAGGTATGTGGAGAATACTTCAACAAGATAAGCCGGAGGACTTTGTTCTTGCAACGGGTGTAACCACAACGGCTCGTGATTTTTGCAAAATGGCTTTTAAAGAGGCAGGAATTGAGCTTGAATTTAAAGGTGAGGGTTTAAACGAAAAAGGGTATGATAAAAATTCGGGCAAAATCCTTGTAGAGGTTGACCCAAGGTATTTTAGGCCGACAGAAGTGGATCTTCTTTTGGGAGACAGCGCAAAAGCAAGAGAGAGGCTCAATTGGGAGCCAAAGTATGACCTTTCTATGATTGTATCTGAAATGGTCAAAGAGGATATGAAACTTGCAAAGAAGGAAAAAACCCTGAAAGAAAACGGATATGAAATTTTAATTCCGCAAGAGCCGTAGGATAAGTTTTGCCGCAAAAACAAAACCGGGCTTGAAATCTTTGAATATTAACTGTTTTTGAAAATTCTTTTCGCGCTCAGCTTTTAAACATTTAAAAGTTTTAGAAGCTTAAAAGAAAGGAATTTTTATGACAGTTGTTGAACCAATTAGAAACAAAAAGGACATTAAAAAGGTTGAAAAGGTTTTGGCATCCCAAAGCGAGAGAAATTTGCTGCTTTTTGCAATTGGGATAAACTGTGGTCTTCGGGTATCGGATATTCTTGCTTTAAATGTCGGAGATGTTAAAGGGCAAGATTATATCAGGCTTATTGAAAAGAAAACGGGCAAGTTTAGAAAAATTCCTGTTAATTTAAAATTAAAACCTATGTTTGAAAGATATACAAAAGGCAAAACTTTTGACGAACCGCTTTTTAAGACAATTTTTAAAAACAGGCTTCAAAGGTTTGCTGCATATTATATTATAAGGCGGGCCTGTAAAGAAGCCGGGCTTTGCGAGAAAATCGGCACACACAGCATGCGAAAAACTTTTGGCTATCATCATTATAAAAAATTTAAGGATGTTGCCATGCTTCAAAAAATTTTTAATCATTCAAGTCCGCAGATAACGTTAAGATACATTGGTATTGAGCAGGAAGAAATTGAAGAAAGTTATGCAAATTTTATTCTTTGATAAAAAAATATAAAGTGGCTTAAATATAACCTATGACCACATTTTATTCATTTTGTAACAGAATTTATATGCTAAATTCTATCATAACGGTTTCCTTTTTGCAAAAGAATTGCAGTTTTATTAATTTTTATTCAAAATGTGATTTATCACATAGTACATCGGGTGTTTATCTTGCTAAATATTACGTTATATAACAAAATTGATTTTGTGTAACGACCATATCTTTTTTGTGATATTATTGCTTTTGATGCATCGTTTCGTGCATTTTAGAATATCACATTTTGAATAAAAAGTGATGTTGGTCTATAGGATATAGCTCTTTGGGGCCGTCTGGCTAATATACGGGTAGATAATGTACAAAATATGTTGCGAAATGTTTAATAACATAAATGATGTGCGTAGAAAATCGGAAGGTGTCTAATGCCTAAATTATCTATCATTATTCCGTTTTACAATACGGCCGGATATCTCCCGCGTGTTCTTGAATCCCTTACAGAGCAAACTTTGGACGATATTGAAATTATCTGTGTAAATGACGGCTCGACAGATAATTCTCTTGCTGTCGTGCAGGATTTTGCACAAAAAGATGACAGAATTAAAATAATTGAGCAGGAAAATAAAAAACAGGGTGCTGCAAGAAACAACGGGATAAAAAATGCGGTCGGGGAATATATAGGCTTTGTCGATTCGGATGATTGGGTTGATAAAGATTATTTTGAAAAACTGTATGATGCGGCAAAAAAATATAATTCAGACATAGCCCTTGCAACAAATGTGCGCATTGGAAACGGAAAAACAAAGAAGAGACTCAATATAGAAAAAGAAGAGTTTAAAACGAGCCTGCAAGATAAGTTTGATATCTGTGCTTTGGCTAAAAACCCTTGCCCTACAAATAAAATTTATCGAACCTCTTTTTTGAAGTATAGAGAAATTTTTTATCCTGAAAATTGTTATTGTGAAGACAAGCTCTTTGTGACAAAAGCCGTTTATTTTGCAAACGGAGTTGTGACTGTTCCCGGTGTGAATTATTACTATTTTAGAAACCCGAATTCTACGGTGAATTCTAAAATTAAAAAGCATACAACAAGGCTTATTCAAGATAAAAATAATGCAAAGCGCGCCGTACTTGATTTTCTAAAAGAGCAAAAAGCAGATGTCAGGGACAGAGAATTTTGGGCAATAACAAAAGAAATCAAAATTTTCAATTTTTCTATATTAACTAAAAAAGAGAGTTTGCATACAAAAGTATGGTGCTTATTTGGCATACTCCCGGGGTGGAGGGCAGCAATATGAGTGAACCTCTTAATTTAGTTGTTGGCGCCGGTTTTTCGGGCGCTGTAATTGCAAATTTAATCGCAGAAAAGTTAAATCAAAAAGTTCTTGTTATTGATAAAAAGGACCATATTGCAGGAAATTGTTATGATTATCGTGATAATAACGGTATAATGATTCATAAATACGGTTCTCATATTTTTCATACACAAAGTGAAAAAGTTTGGAATTTTATTTCCCAATTTGGCGATTTTAATCAATATATGCACAAAGTTTATGCTGTAATTGACGGAATCGAGACAACAATTCCTTTTAATTTCAACACTCTTTACAACGTTTTTCCAAAAACTCTTGCAAAAAGACTTGAAAAAAAGCTGCTTGAACGTTTTGAATACAATAAGAAAATTCCTATTCTCGAGTTTTTAAAGCAAGATGATGCGGATTTAAAGTTTCTTGCTGATTATGTATATGAAAAGGTGTTTTTGCACTATACGGCAAAGCAGTGGGGAGTTTCTCCGGATGATGTTGATGGGGCGGTGACTGCAAGAGTGCCTGTATATTTATCCAAAGATGACAGATATTTCCAGGATAAATATCAGGGAATTCCCTTAAACGGATACACAAAACTTGTTGAAAAAATGTTGAATCATCCTAATGTTGAGGTTTGTCTGAATACAGATTTTAGGGAATTTAAAAATGAGGCAGATAAAAAAGGTAAAGAATTTGCAAAAGTTTTTTACACAGGAGCTATTGATGAATATTTTGATTATGAATTTGGCGCTCTGCCTTATAGGAGTGTAAATTTTAAATTTGAAGAGCATAATCGCGAATTTTATCAGCAAAATTCGGTTGTAAATTATCCTTGTAATTATGATTTTACAAGAATTCACGAGTACAAATATTATCTGAATGATAAATCCGATAAAACGGTTATTGCAAAAGAGTATTCGGAATTTTTTGAAATCGGAAAAAATGAAAGATACTACCCTATTCCCA
The DNA here is from genome assembly GCA_947647475.1 of uncultured bacterium. Lineage (GTDB taxonomy): Bacteria > Cyanobacteriota > Vampirovibrionia > Gastranaerophilales > Gastranaerophilaceae > MGBC122484. Next base: position 1,815 of record CANSKM010000009.1, on the reverse strand, counting down.
AAGGCGAAAACACCGCACTTTACGAAAAATATTTAAGTAAAGCAAAAGAACTTAAAAATCTTTATTTTCTTGGCAGATTGGGTGATTACAAATATTACGATATGGACAAGGCGATTTTAAGAGCGCTTGAACTTTTTGATGAGGTGCGCAATGCCTAAAGTTTTGCCTAAGGTATCTATACTTGTTCCCGTGTATAATACGTCAGAATATTTAGAGGAATGTCTCAATAGCCTTGTGGGGCAAACTTTAGAAGATATTGAAATTATTGTAATTAATGACGGCTCAAGTGATAATTCCTTGGAAATTATTAATGAATGTGCCTCAAAAGATGATAGAATTAAAATTATCAATAAAGAAAATTCAGGTTATGGCGCCTCAATGAACAAGGGGCTTAATCTTGCAGCAGGAGAATATATTGGAATTGTTGAATCTGATGATTTTGTAAAGTCTGATATGTTTGAGAGCTTGTATGAGCTTGCATCCAAAAATGATTCAGATATTGTAAAATCAGATTTTTATTCTTATTATTCAAAAAATAAAATATCAATAAAGGCGGATAATGTTTGTTCTAAGGGCAAAGTTTTCAGCGTAAAAGACGACGTTTCAATTTTAAAAATTCTGCCTTCAATTTGGAGTGCTATCTATAAAAAAGATTTTCTTGTTCAAAACAATTTATCTTTTTTAGAAACCAAAGGTGCAAGTTATCAGGACACCTCCTTTGCTTTTAAAGCGCTCTGCTGCGCTAAAAGAATTATGTTTACAAATAAAGCATATCTTTATTATCGTTCTGATAACGAGAATTCGTCCGTAAAATCAAAAGAAAAAGTTTTTGCCATTTGTGATGAATTTGATGAAATTACAAAGTTTTTAAATGAAAATCCTGAAATTAAAAAGCTTGTAAATAAAGAAAAATTGAAAATTCAATTTAACAGGTATAAATGGAATTTGTTAAGAATCGATGCAGCCTCCAGAGAAGATTTCATCGAAAAATTCAAAGAAACATTTGAAACTTTCTATAAAGACGGCGAATTGAGTTTAAATGGTGAATTGCAGCTTCTTTTAAACGATAAAGCTGGCTTTATGAAATATGTTGATAAACTTGCCAGATACCAAGAACAAAAAGAAAAAAGAAGAAAACTTTTTTCTGTGAGAATAAGCCTTTCCGGAATAAGCATCATTCTTTTTGGTAAACAGATTGTGAGGGTGGGGTAGATGCCGGATATGTCAAAGACCACAGATGCGCCTAAGGTTTCTGTTATTATGCCGACATATAATGTTGAAAAATATTTTAGGCAATGCCTGGATAGCGTTGTTAATCAAACATTGAAAGATATTGAAATTATCCCCGTGGATGACGGCTCTCCTGATAATTGCGGGAAAATTATGGATGAATACGCAGCAAGAGATTCAAGAATTAAACCTATTCATCAACAAAACGGCGGTTATGGAAAAGCGGTTAATGCAGGGATTGATGCCGCAACAGGTGAATATATAGGAATTGTTGAAACGGATGATTGGGTTGAATCCGAAATGTATGAAAAGCTCTACAGTCGAGCTAAAGAAACCGATGCTGATGTTTGCAAGTGTGATTTTAAGTATTATTTAGGAAACAGCAGATTTAAAGAAAATAACACTTTTTATAAGGTAGCGCCTGAAAAAACAGTGTTTACCTTAAAGGAAAATCCATTGATAATGCGATATCACGTTAGCATTTGGTCGTCAATATACAGGCGTGATTATTTAAACAAGAATGATATTAGGGTTTTAGAAACCAAAAACGCAAGCTATCAGGACATGCCTTTTGCAGCGCTTGTT
>CANSKM010000008.1 GCA_947647475.1 uncultured bacterium | reverse complement strand
ATTTCATCTGTTAAAAGCCCTGTCCCCGAACCAATTTCAAAAACATTTTGAAATTCATCTTTAAATTTTACGGTTTCATACACAAGTTTTTTTGCCATTTTCTTTTGAATTATGGCATTTTTTCTGTAAGTATCTTTTGCTTTTGTAAAATTTTTTTCCGTAAAATTCATTTTTAAAACCTGAAATTTTTTAAGCCTCTAAAATATTATCAAACGTTTCAAATTCAAAGAAAGGAAAATGCCCTGTCTCCAAAATGACCTTATGGGGATGGTTTTCAAAAAAGGCTTCTTGTGCTCTGAAAGGGAAAATCTTGTCGTTTTTGGTTAAAATAACCGTGTCAAACCGAAAACCTTCTTGCATACTGCACTCGCCGCTTTTTGCCTTAATGTTTAAAAGCTCTTCCCTAAGGTTTTCAAGGGTTCTTTCTGCATGTTTTATTTCAACATTATTGCCACAGTTTGCATACATATTTTTTTCAAAGTTTAAAATGGTTTGAACACTTAGAGCATTGAGCATAATATTATAAACCTTCGGGTTTATCCCAAAAACAGGGTGCACAGGGCAGAAAGTGCCTGAAATTGCAACGCTTTTATTAATATCAGGAGGCAAACTCCTTGAAAGATATGCTTCATTTGCTGCCCAAACGCCGTAAGAATAGGCGATAACGTTAATTTCAGTGTATGGTGTAAAATCAAAATATCTTAATTCTTCAAAATCCATTTTTGAATAATCATTTATAAAAAGAATGTCAGATGTTTTTGTATCGAATTCTTCAAAGCAATTATAATCTGTATAAAAACCGCCAAAAAAGATTAAAAGCCTTGTTGAATCGTGGTTTATATGGTTAAATCTCATAAGAAAAATTCCTGTTTTTTATTTAAGTTAATTATACCAAAAACCATAAACAAAGATTATAAGATAAAATTCAGGTTGTAGTATAATTAAAGTTGCCTTATAAAATATTAATCAAAAAGCATTAATTCAAGGAAAACAAAATGAATAATAAAAAATATTTTGCATCATTTCTTTTATCAGCCGCTCTTTTAAGCACGGTTCCTGCTGCATATTCAAACGAGGGCGATATTAAAGAAAGATATAATATTTATTATAATAACGCCGTTACTTTATTTAAAGAAAAAAAATACACTTCAGCAATTAATGAATTTAAAAAGGTTTTAAGGTTTGTTCCGTATGATACAAACGTAAACAATGCCCTTTATACAACATACCTTGCAAGGGCAGAATATTTTTTAAACACGGAAAAACAACCCAAGAAAGCAATTTGCGACCTAAAATCCGCTCTTTTTTATATGAAATATTGGCTTGAAGGCTCTAAAGGCGCAGATGTAAGCAAAATTTCTTCAACGGAAGCAAAGCTGAACACTCTTTTGAAATCTTACGAAAACTTAGGCACGGATGCCAAATTTAGCAATGCTAAAAATTTAAGAGCACAGGGAGAAATTGCAGCTGCAGGATATGATTTAAACATATTAAAAGCTACAGGCGGAAAATATGCATACGACACAGCTTTTACACTTTCAGACATTTATAAAAGCCTGAATAATGAGCAAATGGCAATTGAAAACATAAGAACCGCCGTAAAATTAAAGCCTGAAAATGCTATGGCACATTATAAATATGCTCTTATTTTAGATGACATTAAAAACTTTGATGCGGCAAATGATGAATATTCTCTTGCTTTTAAATATTCGGATAATTCCCCTGAAGTTCAAACGGCACTTAAAAACCTTTGGACGGCAAGGGCTGCGGCAAACCCGAAAGATGCAGAAGCCTTGATAAACCTTGGTGCGCTTTTTCAAAAACAAAAACAATACGATTTAGCGCGCGCACAATATATTAAAGCACAGGATATAAACCCGAATAATTCTGTTGTCTTAACAAACCTTGCTTCTTTATATATGGAAACCAAGAATTATCAAGGGGCGCTTGATGTTTACAACTTGATGTTACAGAAAAACCCAAATGACCTAAAACCCTTGTTTTACAAGGCAGACACTTATAAAAAACTTGGCGATTATACAAATGCAATTGCAGAGTATAAAAAGGTGTTAAAAGTTCAAAGCGACAATATTGAAGCAAAAAATGGAATAAATTCAATAGTATCAAACCTTTCAGGGGAAAACCTCGCTGCATATTTAAAAGAAGATGCACTTAATAACCCTTATGATTATGATAAGCAGTTTAACTATGCCTATGAGCTTCATAAAAATAAACAATATCAAGAAGCAATTAAATATTATAAAAAAGCAATTGCCCTAAACCCAAAAATGCCCGAACCTTATATTAACATAGGCCAAATCTACAGACTTCAAAACGACACTGTCCATGCAGATGCCGCAATAAGCCACGGGCTTTCAAACATTCCCGATAATAAAGAACTTCTTTCAATGAAACAGGATATTCAAACAGAAGAAGCAGGAAACTTGTATAATTCTGCCGTTAAATATTTTAACGCGGGAGATTACACAAAAGCGCTTGAAAATTATTTAAAAATTAAAATTCAAACGCCCGAAGTCTTGTATTCTATAGCTTCCTGCTATTTTGAATTGAACAACAACGAAAAAGCTATTGAATATTTTAAGCGGGTGCTTGAAAAAACACCAAAAGACACAAAAGCAATGTATTTTATTGCAAATTCTTATGTAAACCTTCAAAATACACCTCTTGCAATTGAATACTTAAATAAAATCCTTGCGCTTGAGCCGAATAATCAGGATGCAAAAACTGCTCTTAACAGCTTAAATCAAGGAGTTGAAGGAAAAGACCTTGATATGGCAATAAGTTTTTATGAAAAGAAACAATATCCTGAATGCATGACTCTTTTAGATAAAATCCTTGCCTCAAATCCGAAAAATGCCTATGCACACTATTACAAAGGGGCAACCCTTGAAGAGCTCAAAAACACGGATGGCGCTATTGAAGAATACAAAAAGGCTATCGATGCGGATGCAAATTTCTCCCTTTGCTATTATATGCTTGCTGTTGCACTTGATACAAAGGAAAAATATAATGAAGCTGTGCCTTATTATGAAAAATATCTGGCCTTAAAGGCGGGAAATACGGAAGATGATTATACAAAATATGTACAATCAAGGCTAAAGGAACTGAAAGATTATTTGGGGCAAAAATAGCCTATTGCATTTGCTCCTTTGGAATTAAATTTAAAAGTATGAAAGAATTTGATATTAAAAATATAAAAGTAATTCAAGCGCCCTTAGCAGGGATTTCAGACATTGTTTACAGAAACCTTATACGGCGCTATGGTTCAAAATGTTTACTGTCAACAGAGATGTTATCTTCTGAAGCCTTAAAAAATGTTCCAAACCCAAAAATAGCAGATTTTAAAGAGGTTGAATATCCTCTTTCTTTTCAAATTGTCGGCCACAAGCCCGATTTAATGGTAAATGCGGCAAAGCTCCTTGAAGCGCGGGCAAGTGTTATAGATATTAATTGCGGCTGTCCCGTAAACAAAGTTGTAAAATCAAATGACGGTTCAGGACTTATGAGAACACCTGAATTAGCCTATGAAATTGCTGCTTGCGTAAAAGAAAATATAAACATTCCAATGAGCGTAAAATTTAGGCTTGGCTTTGATATGGAGCATAAAAACTTTATAGAATTCGGCCAATTAATGCAAAAAGCGGGAGCAAGCTTTGTAACGCTCCATGGAAGATGCAGAAGCCAATTATATTCAGGAGTTTCAGATTGGAAAGCCATAGGGGAGCTTAAAAAAGAGCTCGATATTCCTGTATTTGCAAACGGAGACATTAAAACGGTTGAAGATACGATAAAATGTATGGAAATTACAAAAGCGGACGGTGTTTCAATCGGCAGAGGGGTTATGGGAGATTTTACTTTGCCTTATCGCATTGAGCACTGGTTTAAAACAGGCGAAATTCTTCCTGAGCCCGGGCTGGATGAAAAAATTGATATGTTAATTAAGCACATTGAAGATGAGATTGAACTTCGGGGTGAAATTAACGGCATAAAATTTATGCGAAAGTTTTACGGATTTTATATATCAAAAGTAAAAAATGCATCAAAATACAGACAGGTTTTGGTGACACTTGAAACCTTTAAAGAAGTAAAGAAGGCACTTTGTGACATACTTTGTTTATATGCTTGAAACCCAAAGAGGGACAATTTATACGGGAATTACAACAGATGTTCAAAGACGATACAGGGAACACCTTGAAGGCCTGCACAAAAAAGGTGCCAAGGGCGCAAAGTATACAAACGCAAATAAACCTGTAAGGCTTTTATATATAAAAGAATACGAAACAAAATCAGAAGCCCTGAAGGAAGAATACAGAATTAAACAACTTAGAAGAGAACAAAAGCTTTTAATGATAGAAGAAACAGGCCCAATAGCACAGCCTGAAGTATAATATTTTGGCATCTTAAACCTGAAGCACTGAAAAATATCACCCTGAAGGGCGATTTTAAAATTCAGCTTTTTAATAAAGAATAAAAATGAAAGGAATAAAAAAAAGGGAGTTTTTCAAAACCCCCATTTCCCCATTAAAAATCTTTTTCATCACTTCATTTGAATACATTGTAACATAAAAATCTTATGCTGCAAATTTTTTTGTATCCCTTTTTCCTCTATCACTCTTAGGCCCCTAGTATTCAATACCTCTTCGGGCCATAACTCCTATATCAAAATAGTGTTTAACAGGCTGCATTTCAGTTACAAGATGTGCCATAGCAATTAATTCCTGATGAGCACGTCTTCCCGTTAAAACTATCTCTAAGCTTCTTGGTTTGTTCAACAATGTATTTTTAACATCCTGAACTTTTATCATGCCAAGGTCTATACAAACGTTAATTTCATCTAAGATGATTAACCCGTATTTTCCGCTTTGAATAGCATTTTTAGCAAACTCCCAGCCTTTTTTGGATTCTTTGTAATCATCCATGTTTAAATTGTGGGAATAGCAAACTCTGTCTAAACCAAACTGAACAACTTCAAGGTTATCTGCAAAACGTCCGGAGGATGCGATTTCACCATATGTTGTACCCTTATCACCCTTTGCAAATTGAATAATTAAGACCTTCCAGCCATGTCCCAACGCCCTTAGAGCTAACCCTAAACTGGCTGTTGTTTTACCCTTTCCGTCTCCTGTGTAAATTTGAATGTATCCGTTTTCTAACACGTTTCCTCCAACAAAGGAACAATTAATTGTTCTTCTAACACTATCTATAGTAAACTAAAAGGCTTAATAAAGGCAATTGATAATTAAAAAACTTTATCTAACTTTAGTATTTTACACTTGTAGAACACTGATTTTATCCTGTTTTTAGTGTATTTAACAAACGGCAAACAAATTTTACAATTACAATTCTTCAACATTCTTAATGAATACTTGAAACCCTGAGGTCATGGTAAAATTACCCTGCTTTAAATAAATAATCAGGTTAAATTTTATTAAGCTATTTGTTGACTATTTTTAACAAAACAGAGGCGTTTTTCATGCCTTTTTTCATTTTTCCATGCCTACTTTCCATGCCCTCGTTTTATATCACATTTTACACCTTATGAAAAACTAACTAAAAACTCCGCACCTTTTAACAAAATGCGGAGTTTTTTAAAAATTTCAGTTTAAAACTACAACAACGGAAGCCTGAATAATCCGGGCATTCCCGGCCTTGCAATTCTTACAATACAGAATGCGGAGAGCTCTCCTTCGGTACAATTTTTCAGTACATACTTACCATATTCAACGTCTGTATTGTAAAGGTTTTCATTTTTATATTTATCAGGATTCAGGTTTTTATACTTATCACACTCTTCCCTCGGAAGCATGTTGTGTCTTCCGCCCTTGCATGCAGCCTCTTTATAACTTACACCGAGAAGTTCTGCAGAAGAATATCTTGTATCCGGGTCGTTCTCGTCTGCATAGCTTCTGTACAAATTATATGCAAAGGGATAATTTTCTTCCTGCCAGTTTGCAAGAGAGCCGAAAAGCGGCATATTTTCAATGGCGCAGCGGTCTTGATAGTTGCTCTCACTTTCTTCCGGGTGTTTTTCGCTTGTATAAACACCTTTATCCCCGCAAAAACCGGGAATTAGCTCTCCGCCTAATTTATAAATCCTTACAGGGAACTGGTCTTCGCCAATTTTATTTGGCTTATCATTTCCGTTTACGTCAATAAAGATTTGCTTGTAAAAATCATTTTCATCCGTTGCATTGAAAGTATCTTCGCTTCCTTCGGTTGAAGCGCCTTTTACAATTTTCACCCAGGGGGATTCAAGGTAATAGTATGCAACCATGTTTGATGCCTGGAAATTTGGAACACCGGCATTCGCTCCTTTGCCGTCTCCCGTCGGGAGTTTAATCTCCCCGTTTGAACCGCTGTTGTATTTACAATTAATTTCCCCTAAAACAGAAAAAGTATTTGCAACCTCATAGCAATACGGATCGTCTATGCTTGCTTCAGTTGGGCGCCCGCCTTTATAAACTCCCGGATTATCATCGTACTCTTTTTGCATTGCAGGAACGGCAGCAACAGCATCGGGCAGGCCCTGATTTGGCTCGCACCCGTAAACTTCATAATCAGCACCTGTGTTTTTGTTGCATTTATCTATGATTTCAAAGTTTGCGGTTCTTAAATTTTTAACACCCGCGTATGCAAAAGGACCGATTAAAAATTTCTTCGGTTTTATGGCTTGGATTGAAATGCCAACAAGAATTGCAAGTGCAATCATTGCAACGCACAATTCAACCATTGTCCAGCCCCTTTTAAAAATTGTCTTCGGAGCGCTTTTAAGGTTTTTATCTTTTTTCATATCTTTCCCTTATAAATTCTAAACAATTCTGATAGCTTGAAAATTCTTTCACACCCATAATTATATCATTTTTTAAAAGCTTCTTGCAATCAATTGAAAGGACGGTCTTATTATTAACCGCACAAATTAAAATTCCGGCAGATAAGGCCGATAGCACTGCTTTTGAACCCAGGGCGGACGAAGGAACAATTAAACACTTAACATCTTCTCTTGAAATTTCACCCCCACCGGGCACTGTAAGATGCGGGGCAATTGAAAGCCCGTCTAAAATGCAGGGCAAATAGGTTGATGATATAAATTCTGATGCAACCTTGTAATTCACCCTTTTAAAGGTTATATCAAGCCCCGAAAAAGCAGGGGAATGCGCCACGGGGCACATGAATTCTTTTGTTAAATAATGAGAAATTACAGCCTCAATCCCCCCAATCGGATCCACGCCGTTTCCTTCTTCATAATTCACATCCTCGCATTCGTCCCCAAAAAAACAAACAACGGCAAGTGCTTCGCAGCCTTTATCTATAAGCTTTTTTGCGGCATCTTTTAAAGTTTGCTCGTTTTCTATCCTTCCTGTTGAAATTCCTGTATCATCAATTGAAAGGCTCACCCCTACGGGTTTTTCAGTTATTTCAAAGAAAGGAATATCATACCCCTTAACAATTTTAATCGCATCAATTGTATTCAAATGAAGGTTTAAAATCTCATCGGGAATTGCTTTATCAAAAATCACCCCGATTTTATTATATTTTAAAGATGCTTCGTTACTTTGGCTAAAACTATCGCCACAAAGAGGATCCAGGCTTATATTCCCTGCAAAAAATTCATCGAAGGCAAAGCCTTCGGTATAGAGCATATTATCGTTTATGGCACTCAAAATGCCTGCATTTACAACATTTGGGTTTAAAATGACTTTAAAATATCTTGAAAATTCTCTTGCAACAAAACCAGCATCTCCTGCATAGCCGCCGATTTCAGCACCAATGCCTGTTGGGATTGAAAGCGCTACAATGTTTTTTTGAACACCTTTTTTAGTCCTGATATCAGCACATAAAGCATTTTCATCCTCTAAAAACCCAGTCATAGAACACCATTTCCTTGTGAAATATCTATAAAAAGGCTCTCCAAAACAACTTTAGGGCTCATTGAAGCTTTAAGCCTTTTTTTTGCCTTTTGGATAAGTTTTATATGCTCTTCAAACATTTTGTACACCGCATTATTATTCACATTTCCCCTTAAAAAAGAAAGGATGTACTCTTGAAAATCGTTTAGAAAATCAAAAACATCAGTGTTTTCAGTCTTTAAAAACGCTTCAACATCCGCCGAAATTTCAAGCGCATCTTTAATTTCAAGGTTAGGATAATTTTTCAAAATATTTGATAAATCTACTCCCTTTTGCCCGCCTTTCCGCCCTGCATTCAACCTTTTTCCCGTTAATTTAAAAACATTAGACCTGGAAACAATTGTAGATATTAAATCTTCCCTGTTTTTTGTAAGAAAAATAAACGTTGTCCGCTTTGGCGGCTCTTCAATTGATTTTAATAAAGAATTTGAAGCTTCCGCCTTAAAAACCTTTGAATTCAAAGACATTGGCGTCCAATCTTCCTCCGGAAAATTAAACCCCAATTCTTTATATTCTTCCGCCTGCGCTTTTTCATCCGCGCTTTTTTGTTTCACCCTTGCGTCACAAAAAATAAAAATCCTGTGATAATCACTTGTCTCCCTTAAAGAAGAGGTTACTTTTTTTGCCTGATTTATTGATATAACAGTTTTTGAGGCATCGTCTTTAAAATTTATCGGGGATACAATATTAACGCTCGGGTGCTTTACATCTCTTATCCAGGCACAATTTATACATCCGCATTCAGGCGTTCTAACATTTTCCGTGCAGTTTAAAACCCTTGCAAGTTCTGTTGAAAACATATATTGCCCTATAATATCAAGTCCTTCAAAGACAATGGATTGCGGAAATTTTTCAATATCGTTTTCAATTAACGTTTCAAAATAATTTGAAACAAAAGGAAATTTTTCTTTTAAAATCGGGTTAATTAGAGCCATTAGAACAAACCTCCCGCATTTGCCGCATTTTCAGCCGCAAAACCTGCACCCCCGCTTTTGTCAAAAAGCGCACATTCAAAGGCAAGAAGCGGCTCTTTTTGCCCGCTTTTAATCTGATACTCAGCTTCTGTCAGGCCCTGCTTTATCCTTATGAGTTCTTTTAATGAAATTGCCCCTAATTTTTCAATACTTTTTTTCACGGCATATTCGTTTTGCCCTGTTTTTCTTGCAATATCAAAGCTCGACATAGAATTTGCATAAACTTTTGTCATTAAAAGCTTTGAAAAAGACCCCTGCAAAAAAGCTAAAATTTCTAAATAGTGTGATTTATCAAGCATTTTATCTATTTCTAAAAGAGCGTTTGAATATTTTCCTTCAAGAATTAAATCGCTTATTAAAAATACGTTTCTGCCCTCTCCCCCGGCCTCTTTTACGGCATTTTCGGTTATCGTTTTTTCAGGGTGAATTATGAGCTTTATTTTTTCTAAGGCTGTGTTTAAATCCCTTAAAGAAGGCCCTACCTGCCTTACAATCATTGTTAAAACGTTACTGTCCGCCTTTAGCCCTGCTTTTTGAACCATTGTTTTTAAAACGGGAAGAATTTTATACTCTTCATAAGCCTTAAAAGCGGTAAACTCCTTTATGCTTCCGACTTTTTGAACGGCCTTGTAAAGTTTTTTTCTTGAATCCGGTTTTTTTCTGTCCCCTTTTTCAATCGGACAGGTTAAAATTATATGCACCCTGTCTGACACCAAATCAAGTGCTTTTATGACTTCATCCGTTTGTTTATCGTCAAGCTTAACTTTTTTTGTTGTTTCAAGAAAATATTTATCCGCCCTTATTTTATAAACAATGTCCCCAAACATCATAGGCTGGGCCCGAAGAGCGTCAATTAAAGCCTTAAAATCAGGATTATCAAGACACCTGTAATTTAGGGGCGAAATTTCACCTCCGCCTTCCGGGTTCAGCACCCCGTCTTGGATGCTTTTTATTTCATTTTCAAGCGTGAAATCTTCATCGCCCCAAAATAAATATACAGGCATTTTACTTCCTTATTTTGCAACAGTTTCGACCGCTTTTAAAGGCCAAACCCGCTTGTCAAAAGTATTCTCTTAGCTTTCAATCAAAAGGCTTGCGCCGATTACCCCGGCTGTGTTTCCAAGCTCTGCATGGACAATTTCAACAGCACCTGCCTGAATTGGCATAGCTCTTTTTGCAACAACTTCTCTTATCGGGTTTAAAAGTATATCGCCCGCATCTGCAACGCCGCCGCCGATTATAACCTTTTCAGGGTTTAAAAGGTTAATAACGGAAGTTAAGCCAAGGCCAATGATTTCGCCGATTTTTCTATAAATTTGTTTTGCAACAACATCACCCTGCAGGGCAGCCTGTGCTACAATATAGGGGCTTAATTCTTCCGTTGCAAGTTCTTTGAACTTAGAAGATTTTCCGCCCATAATATATTCTTTTGCCATTTGAACAATCGCAGGGCCTGAAGCGTAAGCCTCAAAGCATGCAAAATCTCCGCAGCCGCAAAGAGGGCCATCGCCCATGGAAAGTTTAATGTGGCCGATTTCACCTGCCGCATTCTTTGCTCCACGCGCAAGTTTTCCGTTTATAACAAGCCCTGAACCAATTCCTGTGCCCACTGTTATACAAACAAGGTTTGTGCAGCCTTTTCCTGCGCCATATTTTAATTCGCCCAAAGTTGCCACGCGAACATCGTTATCAAGGCGTGTCGGGATTCCAAATTCTTTTTGCATAATTTCAGCCACCGGGATATCAACCCAGCCCGGCATATTTGGCAAAAGCCTAACAACGCCTGCCTGATAATCAATTTGCCCGGGGAAACCGAAGCCGATTGCTTCAATTGTATCTTTTGTTTCGTTTGTTTCTTTCATTAAATCTGCAATTGCAAGCTTAATGTTTCCCAAAGTGTGCTCATATCCCATATCTGCGCGGGTCGGCGTTGTGTTTGAATAAACAATTTTACCGTCTAAATCAACAAGTGCAATTTTAATGTTTGTACCGCCAATATCCACACCTATTCTGTATTTTTTCATAGAAAATTCTCCCCAACTCATATAAATAATTTGTGAAAAAATTATACCATAAACCCCACATTTCGCGCCAATAATTAAAATGTTTAAGTTTTTGTAAACTTATGTAACAAAAGAAGATTTTAGTGAAATTCGATACTTTTTATATACTTTATATATATGTAAGACGAAGTTAAGTGAAAGTAAGATAAATGGCAGTTACACCAACAGACAGCATAGATAAAAAGTTAGCTCAAATGTACGCAACAAAAGTAACCGTAAACCTTGATGCTAAATCAACATTGTCTCCGAATGATTTTTGGAGCTCAATGGAATTAATCGCTCTGAACAACAAAGCAGTTATGAACTTCAGACGCAAATAAAGATGTTATCATTAAATTGATGGATTATGGAGTAGAAAAAAAATCCCGCCCTTATTAAATAAGGCGGATTTTTTTTGCTTTTATATACTGTTTTTGTGGTAAAATTTTGTATACATAAAACGTTTTAAAAAGAGGAAGAATTTATGGAAGAAAAAGAAATAAAGGCCGAAGAGCTGCACACTTTAAGACACTCCTGCTCTCACATTATGGCGCAGGCCGTGCAAAATATATACCCAAACGCAAAACTTGCAATCGGCCCGGCTATTGAAAACGGCTTCTATTACGATTTTGATATCGAAGGCGTTACGCTTAACGAAGAAAGCCTTGCAGAAATTGAAAAAGAGATGAAAAAACTCATCGAATCCGATTTAAGGTTTGAAAAATATGTAATTCCTGATGTTCAGAAGCAAATTGATGAATTTAAAGCTCAGGGTGAAATTTATAAAGCAGAACTTTTAGAAGAACATAAAAATGACAACCCGACTCTTTATTTAACAAAAGATAAAAACGGAAACGTTTTATTTAACGACCTTTGCTCCGGCCCACATTTAGACACCACAAGGAAAATCAAGGCTTTTAAGCTTTTATCCGTTGCAGGTGCATACTGGAGAGGCTCCGAGAAAAATAAAATGCTTCAAAGGATTTATGCAACTGCATTTGCTTCAAAAGATGAATTAAAAGAATATTTAACAATGCTTGAAGAAGCTAAAAAAAGAGACCATAGAAAGCTTGGCAAAGAATTGGATTTATTTTCCGTGCACGATGAAATCGGCGCAGGGCTTGTTCTTTGGCACCCGAATTTAGCTTTAGTCCGCGAAAACATTGAAAACTACTGGAGAGAAGAACACAGACGCCGCGGATATGTTATTGTTAACACTCCGCACATTGCAAAATCAAAACTGTGGGAGGTTTCAGGCCACATTGACCACTACAGGGAAAATATGTTCTTTGTTCAAAAAGAAAATGAAGAAGACGAGCAATTCATTATAAAACCGATGAACTGTCCCTTCCACATTTTAATCTATGCGGCGCAAAGACGTTCATACCGCGATTTACCGATTAGAATGGCAGAACTTGGCACAGTTTACCGCAGAGAAAAATCAGGCGCTTTGGGCGGTTTAACACGTGTTCAAGGCTTTACACAAGATGATTCCCACATTTTCTGCACCCCGGAACAGCTTGTAAATGAAATCAACGAAATTATTGATTTTGTGTCCGATGCAATGGACATTTTCAAAATGGAATTTGAAGTAGAGCTTTCAACCCGCCCCGAAAGCTATGTTGGCGAACTTGCAAACTGGGAAAAAGCGGAAGCTGGCCTAAAGGAAGCTATGGAAAAACGCGGAATGAAGTATGAAGTAAACGAGGGCGACGGAGCGTTTTACGGCCCGAAAATCGACTTCAAATTTAAAGATGCAATCGGAAGAACATGGCAGTGTGCCACAATTCAGCTGGATTTCAACCTTCCTGAAAGGTTTAACTTAAAATATCAAGACAAAGACGGCGAACTTAAAACCCCCGTAATGCTTCATAGAGTAGTGTTTGGTTCAATGGAAAGATTCCATGGTATTTTAATTGAACACTTTGCAGGTGCTTTCCCCGCTTGGCTTGCGCCGGTTCAAGCTGCGGTCGTTCCGATTGCAGACAGACATACAGAGGCATGTGATGCTATATTCAGGAAATTGAAAGATAAAGGAATTCGTGTCACGCTTGATGATAGGTCCGAATCTATGAATTACAAAATCAGGGATAATTTGCAAAACAAAAAAATCCCGTATGTGCTTGTTGTAGGGGATAAGGAAATTGCCGAAAACACAGTTGCCGTGCGCGCAAGAGGCAGAGGACCGATTGGCACATTTATAACCGAAAACTTCATAGAAAAACTTGAAGAAGAAATTAAAACCAAAGGCAAAAACATTGTAGAATAAGCCTTTTGGCCTGTAATAAATTTTAAGGGGCAGAGATTTTTCAAAGCCCCTTTTAAAAATACTTCAAAGGGGAGAACTTTTTTTGAAAAAACACATTAAAAAATGGCTTGAAAAAGGCTATATCGATGAAAAACAGGCGGGGATAATCCTTGAAGACATTGGCGAAGAAGAAAAAAGAAACGCCCGCCTTGCAATGAACATAACGCTTTACACAATCGGAGCAATTTTAATCGGAATCGGCGCCATAAGTTTCATTGCCGCAAATGATTGGCTTTTAAGGCTTTTTGCTTCAAGGTTTGCAAAGATTTTTGCCTCCCTTTTTGTAACATTTGGCTGTTTTGGCCTTGGATATTGGTTTTCATACATAAAAACAGGCTTCAAAAGACTCGGAAGTGTTTTAATTTTCCTTTCCACCCTTTTAATTGGCGGGGTTTGGGCGCTTATCGGGCAAATTTATAACCTCCCCACAGAAAGCAACTGCGGCATCTTTTTCCTTTGGCTTTTAAGCGTTTTGCCTGTTGCATTTTTGTTTAACAAAAAGGACATTAACAACCTTTCAATCGTGCTTTTTATTGTGACATATTTCAGCATTCCAAATACCTATGATACACTCGCACATCTTTCCCCCATTGTCTTTGCGCTTATTTTATACAATTTTGCAAATATTCCTTTGATAAAAAATAACTTTGCACATTTTACACCCGCATACAAAGCCATATCCACGGTTGTTTTGTTTTTTACAACCCTTGTTATGTTTTGCTCAGGTGCGCTCATAGATAATTATGAAACAATCTCCACCCCCGCCATTGCAACACTTTCGGTACTTTTGATTTTTACCCTGATAAACTTTACATTGAACAAAAAAGATGACGCTCTAAAGGCTGAAACCGTGATTTTATCGGGTATTTCCATATTCTATACAATTTTTGGTATAAATATTATAAACTTTGAAATTGCTGCTGTAGTGAACACAATTGGTTTAAATATAATCCTTGCCGCAATAATCTTAGCGCTTTACCATTTTGGCTATAAAGCCCAGGATTCAAGGCTTGTCACCCGCGCAAACTTCTTTACACTAGTCTACATCAGCGTTTTATATTTTAAAATAAGCTATCATTTCCTTGACAAGGCGCTTTTCTTCTTCCTTGGCGGCGTAATTCTTCTTTCTTTGGGAATTTACCTTGAAAAGCAGAAAAAAGGCTTGAAAAAACACGCAGGAGGAGGCAACACAGATGAGCAATAAAACAAAAACTCTTATTATACTTGGCTTTTGGCTTGTTTTAGCCCTGTTTTTTGTTGCAGTAAACGAAAAAATTTTTATGACAGGAGATGAAATCCGTCTGAAGGTTCGTCCTGTGGACCCGAGAGACCTTTTAAGAGGGCAATATGTGGTGTTAAATTATGACATTTCAAATGTTGATGTGAAAAAAGATACGGATTTTAAAAGAAATGACAAAGTTTATGTCATTTTACAAAAAGAGCGTGAAATTCACGTGTTTAAAGAAATTTCGGCCCATATACCAACAAATGGCCAATATATAAAGGGCCAGGTCGATTACATACGCTGGAATTACGACAAAGACAAAAATTTTAAAACCTTAAATATCAAATACGGCATAGAGAACCTCTTTGCAAAGGAAAAAGAGGCAAAAGAAATTGAAAAACGCCTTACAAAAGGCGGTGTGGCCGTAATTAAACTTGATAAGCAAGGCAGAGCCAAGGTTTTAAGGGTGGAATAAGTCTGAAAAATCAGTTTTACTTGCGCCTTATCTGCTGTGCAAAAAGTTCATTTACGTGCAACGCCCGCAAACACAGGTTTTACACCCTATCCTCTTGAAAAAACCTCAAGCTCAAGCGGGTTTTCAACCTTCATCGGGTTAAAATAAGCGGCAGAAGCAACCATTGCAGCATTATCCGTACAATATTTCATCTTTGGTGCAAACACGGAAAAACCGCCGTTTTGAGGCTCCTGAAGCTCAAAAAGTTTTTCCCGAAGCCTTGAATTTGCAGCAACTCCGCCCGCAAGAACAATGGTTTTAGAGCCGTTTTTCTTTGCAATTTTTACGGTTTTATTAATTAAAGTCGATGTAATTGTTTCCTGAAAGCTTGCACAGACATCATTTACAGGAATTCCACCATCCTTAAAGCCTTGAACAAGGCGAAGCACGGCAGTTTTAAGCCCCGAAAAACTGAATTCATCATCCCCAACCTTTGCCTCAGGAAGCTTAAAAGCATGTCCATTGCCGCTTTGTGCCAGTTTATCAAGCTGTATCCCGCCGGGGTATGGCAAACCAAGCAGCCTCGCCACCTTGTCATACACTTCCCCCGTGGCATCATCAATTGTAGATGCTTCAATTGAAGATTTCCCATAGTCTGAAACATTGATTACCTGTGTATGTCCGCCTGAAACCAAAAGACAGGTAAAGGGCGGTTTTAAATCCGTATCAATAAAATTGGCGCAAACATGCGCATTCAGATGGTTTACAGGAATATATGGCTTGTCATACACAAGGGAAAGGGTTTTTGCGGCATTTAACCCGACAAGGAGACACCCCACAAGCCCGGGGCCTGCGGTAGATGCGAATGCATCAATATCTTGAGGCTTTATCCCGCTCTGGGTAAAGGTTTCTTCAATTACAACATTAATCGCGCTCAAATGTTCTCTTGCGGCAACCTCCGGCACAACCCCGCC
>CANSKM010000007.1 GCA_947647475.1 uncultured bacterium | reverse complement strand
CACAAAAGCCCTTGCAAAAGAATGGGCATCAAGAAATATCAGAGTAAACGCCGTTGCCCCCGGGTTCATTCAAACAGATATGACAAAGGATTTACCTGTGGATAAAATCGTTGAAAGAATTCCTTTAAAAACTTTAGGCCAGCCTGAAGACATTGCAAAAACGGTTAAATTCCTGGCGGTTGATGCAACCTATATCACAGGACAGGTAATCGGCGTAGATGGCGGCCTTGTAATCTAGGCCTTAAACCACACGTTCACCTGCGCGCTGCGTTGAATGCTTTAGAATGCATTAATACAAAGGTTTCAAAAATGACATCATTACATCAAAAACGATATAATATGTTCAAAATTATTACTATGGCCCTTCTTTTGGGTCATAGTATTTTTAGTGTACAACCCGGTTTTTGCGATTTTTCCCTGGATGATTTTAGAAGCTATACCGTAAATTCAGGGCTTTCATCTCCATATTCATCCCAAAACGGTTCGTATTCACCGAATTTTAGCGGCCAAATTCCTTTAAAAAAACAGGATTTAACCCCAAAAGACAGGGAAGCAATGAGCCTTGCAAGAGAAGAATTGAACCAAAAGAAAATCCTATTTAGCGCAGAAGAATTTATAAAGCAAATTAAAAAGAACAATTTTGATAATGTAAAATTGATGATGCAAGCGGGCATGAGCCCAAATACCGATTATTTTGGCGAATATGCGCTATATTATGCGGTGAGAAAAAACAGAACAGAAATTGCCCTCTATTTGCTTGAAAAAGGGGCTGCAGCAAACGCAGGGTTTGATTCGCCTTTATTTTGGGCTGCAAAAAACGGGAATTTCAAACTTGCAAAAGCGCTTGTTGAAAACGGCGCAAAGCTTGACTATACAGACCTTGTCTCCTCAAAAAGCATTCTCTACACTGCAATTAAAAACAAAAATTACGACATAGCAAAGCTTCTTTTAGAAAGCGGCGCCAAAATGGACAAATATTCAGCATTTTTAATTAAAAAGAAAAATTTATTTGACAAACTTGGTGTACCGAGGTTTTAAACACGACTACTTTTAAAATAAGGCAAAACATTTAGAACAGAGGGACGGTCCCGTTTTTGATAAGTCGCTATGCATTTTTATAGTCCTTGCACGAGCATCTTTTACGCCCTCTTTATCTAAACATTTTGCCTTATTTTTTAAACCTATTAAAACTGCTTTAAAAATCTTTCGTCATTATTAAAGAAAAGGCGAATGTCATCGATTGAATATTTAAGCATAGTAAGCCTTTCAACCCCCATACCAAACGCAAACCCTGAATATACAGAGCTATCAATCCCAACACCCTCTAAAACATTCGGATCAACCATACCGCAGCCTAAAATTTCAAGCCAGCCCGTGCCAGAGCACACAGAGCAGCCCTTTCCGCCGCACATAATGCACTGAACATCAACTTCTGCAGAGGGTTCTGTGAAAGGAAAGAAGCTGTTTCTAAACCTGGTCGGCCTTTGAGCGCCAAAATAAAGCCTTACAAATTCATTCAAAGTGCCTTTAAGGTCTGTAAATCTGATATTCTTATCCACGCAAAGCCCTTCGATTTGGTGGAAAAGGTTGTTTTTCCTGGCGCTAACGGATTCGTTACGATAAACCCTGCCCGGGGAAATAATTTTAATCGGCGGCTTTTTATTTTCCATAGCGTGAATTTGCGCGCCTGAAGTATGGCTTCTTAAAACCACATTTTTCATATCTTTGACATAATAAGTATCTTGAACATCACGTGCAGGGTGTTCTTTTGGAGTATTTAAAAGGTCAAAATTATATTTTTCAACCTCAACCTCAGGAGAAAATTTGTTTTCAATTAAAGAAAAACCAAGATGCTCAAAGATTTCAACAATTTCATTCACAGTCGCTGTCAGCGTGTGTACACGGCCTTTTTTAACATATGTGCCATCAAGTGTCGGGTCGATTTTTTCCAAGGCTAATTTTTGGTTCAATTCTTCAAAATAAAAAGTGTCATTTTTTTCTTTAATTAAAGCTTCAATTTCTTTTGAAACTTCGTTTGTAAGAGAGCCGATTTTCGGGCGAAGCGCAGGATCAATATCTTTTAAGCCTTTTTTTAAATTATTAAGCTCCGATGCCCTTGATAAATATTTATTTTTCACATCATCAAGCTCTTTTAAATTGCCTGCAGCATTAATTTCAGCTATCGCATTTTTTTTAATCTCTAAAATCTTCTCTTCCATAAAAAATTGCCCAAAAAATCTCTTAATACAAAAATAATATTACCCGAAAAAAAGACTGACATCAAGATTTTTGGTATAATGTTTTTGACCGTTTTTGGCAAAAATTTTTAGATGCCCTTTAGGCATTTTTTAAAAAAACCACACCCTTTAAATTACGGAAAGAAAAAATGATTATAATATTTTACATCTCGCTTTTTTTATACATTGTAACACTCTCAATCTTTACAAACGTTGTAGATTTTGACCTTTGGGCAAGGCTTGTTGTCGGAAAAACTTTTTTCCAGACAGGAAAACTTTTAAACTTTGATTTTCAATCTTTTGGGCCCACACGCCAATGGTTTGACCACGAGTGGGGTTCAAGCCTTGTATTTTATCAAATCACAGATAAATTCGGCGATTTTGGCCTTATAATTTTTAAAGCGGTGATGATTTTTATCACATTTTTTATCTTTACAAGAATTATTTTGCTTCGGCGAAACCATCGGGCAAAAAACACCGGAGCGGATAACTCTGCCCTTGCATCAACAAATGCTTTTCTTACAGCCCCTTTTAACATAATATTTTTTATCCTTCTAACCCAGGCTGTGCTTGATATTGTGTTTACAACCGTGAGGTGCAATCTTTTTACATTCCTTTTCTTTGCAATTTGGCTTTATGCACTTGAAAAAACAAGGCTGGAACAAAATTTCAGGCTTCTTTGGATAATACCAACTACAATGATTATTTGGGCAAATATGCACGGCGGGTGCTTTGTCGGCCTTGGGCTTATTTTCCTTTATGCGCTGGGTGAATTTTTGAATAAGAAAAAATTTATTCCATACCTTGTCGTTTTGGCGCTTTCTTTATGCGCAATGTTTATAAACCCTTACGGCATAAAATATGTTTACTTTTTATTTCACGCAATCACCCTGAAACGCTCCTCCATTACAGAATGGCAACCGATTTTTCATAAAATTCATATGTTTAAATTTTTAAAATTTAAACTTTGGGCATGCGCCGTTGCGGTTATTTCAGGAATTTTTCTTTTTAAAAAATACAGCACAGCGGTGGAAAAAACGGGTAATACAGATGCGAGATTTTTTGATAAGATTAAGGCGCTTTACAATTCACTTGATAAAACAAAGGCCCTTATTTTAATTGTTATGTTTTTAATGAGCCTTAAAACCCTAAGGCTTACGCCCTTTTTCACATTCAGCGCCGCTGTGTTTTTGTATGACGACATTTACAAGGTTTTAAACAAAAAACTTCCAAACACATTGAATAACGCAAAAGAGATTTTAATGTTTGTGCTGATTTTAATTTCTTTTGTATTCACAATAAAAACTATGCCGATTCAAACAACCGTTGCCGGGTATCCTTATGTTGAAGCGGAATTTTTAAGAATAAACAAGCTGAAGGGCAACCTCCTTGCGGATTTTCATTATGGAAGCTACCTTGCATACAGGCTGCACCCTAATATTTACATTTTTATGGACGGAAGATATGAAGAAACCTATGAGCCCGGGCTTTTAGAAAGGCTCAAAGCTATTCATATCGGGAAAAATTGGAAAGATGAAATAAACAAACAGCATATCGATTTTATCATTGCAGAAAAAAGATACCCCTTATATGAAAGGCTTTTGGATGATAAAGATTGGAAACTTTACGCGCACAGCAAGCAGTTTTCCCTGTTTTTAAACAAGGATGTAAAATTGAAATCGTATAAAAACCCGCCCTTGGATTTTAATTATTACAACAAAGACAAATGGCAGACAAAAATAGACTGGAGCATTGAATAATGAAGAAAAATTATATAATCCCTGTTATTTTGTCATTTTGTGTTTTGGCTTCAAACGCAGCGTTTGCAAAGAATAACAACCCTTTTAAAAGGCCGCCTTTAGATATAAGACAGCAAAAATTTGTCGAAATTAAAAATGAACTTTCTTTAAATGAATTTGAACTTTACGATTTTAACAGCATAAAAGAAAGTGAAGATAGGGCTTTAAGGCCCATTGTGCTTGAGCTTGAGGCAAGGTATTTGAGGCTTGATGAATTAAATGAGGTCAAATGCAAGTGGTATCAAAGGACTTGCAAAAAAGAATTAAAGCGCGACAAAAATTTTATAGCTGATGACATCAGAGAGCTCAAAAGGCAGGTTTGGCAAAAGAAAGAGTATTACAAGGTTTTATACCTGAACGCCGCAACCCGGGAGCAAGATTTAAAACTGAGGCAGATGATATACAATGAAACAAAAGGCAAACCACAGTTGTGGTAGGCCATTTATTGTATTTCGTATATTTTAATATAAAAGCAAATTGCCCCGGGAAAACCCAAGGGCAATTTAGCAGATTTTATTTAATTATCTACTTTACAACAGTATCGATAATTACTTTAAATGCTTCAGGTTCATTTGCAGCAAGTTCTGCGAGCATTTTTCTGTTAACCTGAATATCAGCTTTTTTCAACAAATTCATAAATTTAGAATAGCTGATACCGTATTCTCTAACAGCAGCGTTGATTCTAACAATCCACAATGCTCTCATATTTCTTTTAACGACTCTTCTGTCGCGGTATGCATATTTCAAAGCCTTCATAACAGCCTGGTTTGCAACTTTGAAAATTCTGCTTCTTGCGCCAATAAAGCCTTTAGCAAGTTTTAAAATCTTTTTATGTCTTTTTCTAAGAACGTTTCCGCGTTTAACTCTCATTTTTTCACCTTCCTTATCTTGAATACTTCATGTATGGCAATTCTTTTGAAATTAAGTCCATATTGCAAGACGGAACTTCTACCATACCTGTTAACCTATTTTTTCTTGCAGGACTTTTGTGCGCAAGAAGGTGACCTTTGCCAGCCTGGCGTCTTAAAACTTTGCCTGAAGCGGTGATTTTGTAGCGCTTGTCGGCAGATCTGTGTGTTTTCATTTTAGGCATTTTGTTTCTCCTTAATTTTTCAGGCTTTTACGGCATACCTTAAAGCCGCTTCAATACCCTATTATAAAATCATAGATTAATTTTAAGATAAAGGCGAAAAAAAGTAAAGCCCGCAGAAACCTTTCTGAACAAAAAGTTGCGAAAAACACTCAACCTGCAAAATTCTTCCATTCCAAGATTTCTTACTAAAAACTAAAAAAGCCTCGAAAAATTTCTTTTCCGAGGCTTTTTAAAATATTCAATTCAACTAATTAAATTAGTCGTTTTGGAACATTGTTCTTTGTGCAACAATACCAAAAGGAACAGCAGCAGATTCGTTAATCATGATCGGGAATACGTCCATGATTCTGCTTGATGTAGGATCCGGAGTTAAGTAAACACCAGTGTTATCAGTTTGCGGGTTTGGTTTCTTGTCGCCGTTAACGTCAACTACAACCATACAAGGAGTTGCAGATGAACATTTTGTGTTACCCCAAGTTCCTGTTCCTGCCATACCAGTAGCGTTCGGAGATTCAGGGAATTCAAATCTCATACCGTCAGCTGTATAGAAAGCAGCGTTCTTTTGGCTACCATAGCTGTATGAGTTTGTTTCTTTGATGATGTTTAATCTTTGTGCAAGATAGTGCATCAAAGAACCGCCGGTTCTTGTATCTGTAGCAGATACTGTAAGATCAGCCGGAGTAATGTTTTCCAAAGCAACGTTCATAGTAATTGCTTGGTTTAATACAGAAACCGCTTTCTTAAGGCCGGTTTTGAATTCTTGTTGGTTTGTATTTACGATAACAGAAGGAATAGTCATAGCTGCAACTACACCAATGATAGCCAAAGTGATTAAAACTTCCGCTAAAGTAAAACCTAAACTCTTTCTCATTTGATTTTTACCTTTCATATCACATCTAATTACTTTTCGCACTTGGCAAATTATGTTATTAATTATAATACGTTTTTTATAAAAAATAAACTCCAAATGAATAAAAATACTCTGATAAGCCTACAAAACAGGCGAAATATCTATAAAGTATATATCATTTACAAAACTTAAAAATTATTCGCATTTTGAACTGCCCGCCCCAAAACCAAAGCTCCACAAGACTTTACCTGTTTATTCGAGTTTATTTTTAAAAGAATAATTCGCCACAAAAAGCGTGAATATTGAAATTACAACGATTGGAATTAAATTTAAAATACATAAATAAAAGTTAATATTTTTTAATATTATCCCCTTTGAAATCACAAGAAAAAACCTCAAAGGATTAAGCAGAGTAAGGTTTTGAAGGATTTCAGGCGTAATGTTTTCAACAGGCGCACTGTAGCCTGATAAAATCATTGCAGGAAACATGAAAACAAAAACACCGAGCATGGCCTGCTGCTGGGTTTTGGTTAAAGATGAAATAAAAAGCCCGACACCTGAAACCGAGACCAGAAAGGAAATTAGGGCAAAAAGATAAAGAGGCATGCTCCCTAAAAGCGGAAGGTGAAAAATATACTTTGCCGCAAGCAAAATTATCGCCCCGTCAATACAGCCGAAAAATATAGGCACAACAAGCTTTCCAAACAAAATTTCATAAGGCTTTAAAGGAGATACCAAAAGTTCATCAAAAGTACCTGTCTCCTTTTCTCTTGCAAGAGATAGAGCCGAAAGCAGCAAAACCATGGACATCGATAAAATCCCCACTAAAGAAGAAATTATAAACCAGTGATAATAAAGGTTTGGATTATATCTGTTTCTTGTTGTAATTAAAATCTCGGAACTCCCAATGCCAGAAGAAATTCCCGAAGAAAAAGGTAAGACGGCGGATGAGGCCTCAAAATCGGATGCAATTTGGCTTAAATATGCGCCGATTATCTGGCTTCCGTTTGTGTGGCGCCCGTCTAAAATGAGTTCAACATCTGCCCCACCCTGCATATTTCCATTAGCCGCACTATTTGCTGCCAGATATTTTTTTGTAAAATCGTTTTTAATATATAAAGCCCCGCGCACAGTTTCCGTATCCAGTGCCTTTTTAAGTCCTTCAAGATTTTTTGTAAAAATTATCTTTTTAAAATATTTTGATCCCAAAATTTTTGACAAAAATTCCCTTGAAACAGGTGTGGAATCTTCATTTAAAACAGCAAGAGAAATATTTTCGATATCAAGGGTTGCAGCATGGGAAAACAAAAAAAGCTGCAAAATTGGCGGAATAAAAAGTAGAGAGCGGCTCTTAGGGTCTCTCCAAACGGAATAAAATTCTTTTATGACAAGCGAAAAAAGCCTTGTAAATCTCATACTTAAAGCTTTTAGTATGCTGCCTTGCGCCTGTTTTATCTGCTTTTGCACTCCATTGTCTGTCATGCCTCTTACTCCTCCAGCCTGTTTGGGGTAATTTTATACACCAAAATAAACATTAAAAGCGCAAACGCTCCTAAAATAAGAGAGTCTCTGATTACAAGTTCCGGAATCGTTCCTGATAGAAAAAGACTTGTAATTGAAGAAACATAATATCTTGCAGGAATAAAAACGGTTAAAAGCCTTAAAAACCAGGGCATAGAGTTTATTTCATAAATTAACCCGGAAAGCATCATCGCAGGCATAAACCCCACCACACCCGCAATTTGGCTTGCAACAAACTGCTCTTTAGATAAAGTCGAAACAAAAAATCCAAACCCAAGCGCGCCGAGCATAAAAAATGATGACACAAGCATCAAAGCCAAAAAAGAGCCGTAAAAAGGTACTCTGAAGATAAAAATAATCAAAAACAGGCAAAAAAGAACCGAAATAATCGAAAGCAAAAAATACGCCGCATATTTTGAAAGCAAAAATTCGCCCTTGGTTACCTTTGTGGTTAAAATAGCTTCCATTGTGCCTCTTTCCCACTCTCGCGCGATTACAAGAGCCGTAAGCACGGTGCCTGTCATTGTCATAATAATTGCAAGGGACCCCGGGAGAATAAAATAGGTGCTTTTCAAGGCAGGATTATACCAAAAACGCTCAATAATATTGATTTTAGAGCCCCTTTGGCTTGCAACACCCCCCGTGGAAGGCGCAGAGCGGGCATTTATCGCCCCATAAACAGCAAGCGCCCCTTGAACATAGGAGGAGACAAATTTTGCCGTGTTTGGCTCAGAGCCGTCTGTTATAACCTGGATTTCAGGCAAAGCGCGTGCTTTTGCGGCAAAATTTCCAAAAGGAACAGCCTCCTCAGTTGAAAAAGCCCCAAAAGCCTCTGAAGAACCTTTGGCAGAAGCGCGTTTCAGCCCTCTTGTAAAATCATTCGGAATAACGGCATATCCACGAATTGAGCCTGCAAGAAGAGCATAATCGGCCTCTCCCCTTGAATTAAAAACTTTAACATCTAAAAACCTGGAATGGCGCATCGTGTCTAATATTTCAACGGTTGTTGGGTTCTTATCTTCAAGCAGCACACCGATTTTTACCGTATTTGTATCAAAATTTATCCCAAAGCCAAAAAGAAAAAGTAAGATTACGGGCAAAATAAAGGCTATAAGGATGCTTGAAGGGTCTCGAACAATTTGTGCCAATTCTTTTTTAACAAGGGCAAAAACTACGGTACTGTTCATTTTGCGCCCTCCATGCCGGTAGTCCTCATATCCGTAAAACCCGAACTCCCAAAGACACCTGCATCACCCGCCCCTGAAGCATTTTTCCCTCTTTCTTCCCTTAAAATAAGCTCTATAAAAGCATCTTCCATTGTAGGATTTGGGTTTTTATCCGTCTTTACCATATTTTTAAGCCCCAAAGGAGTATCGCACACAAGGGATTTTCCCTTATAAATAAGGCTTATTCTGTTGCAAAACTGGGCTTCATCCATAAAATGCGTAGTCACAAGCACCGTCGTTCCGCCCCTTGCAAGCGATTTTATCTGTTCCCAAAATTCGCGTCTTGAAATCGGGTCCACACCCGATGTAGGTTCATCCAAAAACAAAACAGGAGGCCTGTGCACAATGGCACAAGAGAGCGCCAGGCGCTGTTTAAACCCCAAAGGCAAACTTTCTGCGTCAATATTTTCATACTTTTTTAAATCAAAAAAATCAAGCAGTGTCCCTATCCGCCTGTTTTTTTCAAACCCAAAAAGCCCGTATACGCCCGCAAAAAAATTCAAATTCTGTCTCACGCTCAAATTTCCGAAAAGAGAAAACTTTTGCGCCATATACCCAAGGTAGCTTCTTGCTAAAATCGGATTTTCACTCATTTTAACCCCCATAATGGAACACATCCCTGAAGTCGGGCGGATAAGCCCGCAGAGCATTTTAAACGTTGTGGATTTTCCTGCGCCGTTTGGCCCCAAAAGCCCGAAAATCTCCCCTTTTTTAATCTTAAAACTTATATTGTTTGCGGCGACAAATTCACTCCCTGAAACAAATTCTTCCCTCCCGGATTTTTTAAAAAACCGCGCCTTAAAGCTTTTTTTGCCATAAATTTTAGTCAGCCCCAAAGCACAAATTGTAACCCCGTCCTTTGGTACCAAAATGTCCGATTTAGCCTCTATAAGCCTTGCGGAGGCTTTACCCGTTTTTTCTCTTCTATCTTCAATCTTTTTAATTACAAAATTTTCAAACCCGCCTTTTTGGCTGATTTCAGAGCTTTTTGGCGGCCCGTCATAAATTTTTCGCCCTTCCGAAAACAAAAACACCCGCTCAAATTTTTCTGCCTCATCTAAATATGATGTGGACCAAATGACCGTTATATCGTTTTCTTTTACAAGTTTTTGAACAATCCGCATAAGTTCACGGCGCGAAAGCGGATCTACCCCAACGGAAGGCTCATCCAATAGAAGAAGTTTCGGGTTTGAAACAAGCGTGCAGCAAAGCCCGAGCTTTTGTTTCATGCCGCCTGAAAGTTTCCCCGCAAGCCTTTCTTTAAATGCTGAAAGCCCTGCAAATTCAAGCAAAGTCTGTACTCTTTCCTTTTCATCCTCGCCCGATTTACCTAAAGCCCTGCCCCTGCCTTTCTTTTTGCCTTTTTCTGCACTGTTCAGCGCGACATACAAATTCAGATTTTCGATGACCGTTAAATCCTCATAAAGGCCGAATTTTTGCGGCATATAGCCTATAATTTCTTTCACATTGTCTAAATTTGAAACAGGAGAAAGTCCGTCAATTAAGATTTTCCCGCTGCTTGGGATTAAAAGCCCGCAAATGTGCCTTAAAAATGTGGTCTTTCCTGCTCCATCCGGGCCTACAAGGGCCGCCATTTCCCCTTTTTGAAGCTTTAAAGAAATATCAAAAAGCGAAGGTTCATCTGCCTCCTTAAATTTTTTAGTAAGTCCTAAAACCTCTACAAGAGGCGCCTTTTGCGCATTATCTTTCTTTAAAATAGAAGCCTCTAAAGACATCTAGCCCTCCAAAGCCTCGTCTTGAAGCGGAATTGTAATGTTTACGGGCATCCCCTGCCTTAAATAAAGGTTCAATTTTTCATCCTCATCGTCAATAATAACGCGCAATCTGTAAACTAAATCCGTCCTTAAAGAAAGTGTTTCGACGGTTTTTGGGGTAAATTCCGCAACGGGCGAAATAAACCCTATGTGTGCCCTAAATTTCTTATCCGGCATTGAATCATTTGAAACATAAGCCTTTTGGCCAAGTTTTATCCTTCCTAAATCCTCCTCTTGAATATACGCGCGCACCCAAAGCGGCTTGAACAAAGAAAGGCTGTAAATTGGCATGCCTGCTGACACTATGGACCCGGGCTCCATTATTCTTGTTAAAATTATCCCGTCGTTTGGCGCCCTTAAAGTTGCATCAGAGAGGGCAATTTCCGCATTTTTAAGCTCCGCATCCGAAAGGTCGAAATTTGCCTCACCCTTGTTTTTATTTGTTAAAAGGTTTTTGCACTCCTGCTTTGAAACTGTCCCATCCAGGCAAAGAGCAAGATTTCTTCTATAGATATCACTTGAATTAATTTTTACCGCAAGCGCATCCTTTTTCCTTGCCCTGGCCTCGTTTAGCGCAACTTCAAAGGTATCAAAATCCAGTTCGCCCAAAATATCGCCCTTTTTAACATAATCCCCTTCTTCAAAATAAATATTTTTAAGACGCCCTGAGACCCTGAAAGAAAGGTTCACTTCGCGAATTTCAATGTTCCCAAAAAGCAAAATTTCAGGCTTTTTTGGCTTTTTAAAGTGAAAATAAAATAAAACCCCTGCTAAAATTACAAGAATTAACACTAAAAATATTTTAACCGAGTGCGATAAACCCGCTACAACAGGCTTTGACATTTTACAAGCACCCTCCTGTCGCCTTAAAAAGGGAGATTAAATCTGCAAATTTTTGCACCTTTGAATTTAACACCTTTGATTTTTCATATAAAAAATTATTATCCGCATCCAGTTTTTCAAGCCTGTTTGAAACACCGTAACGGTAAGAGTTTGAGACCCTTATAAAATTATCTTCTTCAAAGTTCAAAGCTTTTAGGTTTGAATTATAGCTTTTTGTGTCCGTTTTAAGTTGATACAAAGCTTCATTTATCTCTTTTAGCGCCGCTAAATCCGCCTCAAGATAATCATTAAAAAGCCTTTCGTATGCAAACTTTTTTGCCTTTAAATTAAATATACGTCTTCCCCCTGAAAAAATATTCTCGGTTGCCCCTGCAAGAAGGTTTGCAACGGCGCCGTCCCATCTGAAATTTGGCGTAAGGGTTGAAAACATTAAAACCCCAAAAACATTTATATTTGGCAAAAACTCTTTCCTTGCAAGGGTTATGTCGATTTTTGCTTTTTTTAAATCCGCCTCTTTTTGAAGAACATCCGGACGGTTAATTGTCACATCAGAATTTATACAATCAGGAATTTGCCCCCTAAATTCAATGCTTTCAAGCCTTGAAAATTCATAATCTTTTATGCAATCGGGCGCTTCGCCTGTTAAATATGCAAGGTTTAAAATAAACCCCTGCCTCTGTTTTTTGTAATCATTCAGGGTAATTTCTTCATATTCAATCTCTTTTTTAGCGTTATTTAGGGCCTGCACCCCTAAAACCCCGTTATCAAAACTTTTTTGAACCCTTTTTAATTTTTCTTTTTTATTTTGAATAACCCGGTTTTGAATTTCAATTTGAGAATTCAGGTTTGAAATGTTGAAATAAATCCCCGCAACCTCTGATGCCAAGGCAATTGAGGCCCCTTTTTCATTATAGATTGCAGAATTTATGTCTAAATGTGCCATATCGATTTTATTTTTTCTTTTGCCGAATAAATCAATTTCCCAATTTGCAATAAAGGGAAGGGCAAAAGCATTGTCTCTAAAGCCTTGGAAGGGAATTGCAACGCGGGGAATTTTAAGCCCCAAATAATTTGCACCGACACTAAAACTTGGAAATTGCTTTGAAATTTCGATGTTTTTGGATGCCCTAACTTCGTTTATCCTTGCCCTTAGGGATTTTAAGTTGTAGTTATTTACAAGGGCGCAGACAATATATTGAATTAAAATGTCGTCACAAAATTTTTGCCAAAAATCCATATTTGCATATTCAAGCCTTGAATCTGCCTCTTTTATGTGTTTTTCAGAGGCAAACACACTGTTTGAAAACGCATTGTTTTGAAAAGAGCTGCCTTGAAGAAAAACGAACAATAAAAGAATAGCCGCCAAGCTTTTAAACTTTTTGGGCAATTTCTACCCTCCTTTATAATCTACAAAGAAATAATATATGTTATTATTAAAAATAGTTATTGGAAAAGAAGGCATTAGCCAGATAAGCGGAATAGGATTTAAACAGGAGATAAAAATGAACAACTTTGAATTTCAGGCACCAACCAAGCTTATTTTCGGGCGCGACACAATTAAAAGGGTGAAGGATGAAATCCCGAAAGACAAAAAAATCCTTATGACATACGGAGGCGGCTCCATTAGAAAAAACGGTGTTTATAAAATGGTTATGGAAGACCTCTCTGAGCACACAGTTATGGAATTTGGCGTAATTGAACCTAATCATAAATTTGAAACTTTGATGCAGGCAGTTGAAATTGTAAAA
This sequence comes from uncultured bacterium, assembly GCA_947647475.1. Classification (GTDB taxonomy): domain Bacteria; phylum Cyanobacteriota; class Vampirovibrionia; order Gastranaerophilales; family Gastranaerophilaceae; genus MGBC122484. The sequence goes on along the minus strand of CANSKM010000007.1, from coordinate 3,043 downwards.
AAAGAAAACATAGATTTCCTTTTATCCGTTGGCGGAGGCTCAACACTTGACGGGACAAAGTTTATCGCAGCTGCGGCAAAGTTTGAAGGCGACCCTTGGACTATTTTATCCGAAGGTGCCGAAATTAAAGATGCGCTTCCTTTGGCAGACATTATCACCCTTCCTGCAACAGGGTCTGAAATGAACAACGGCGCTGTGATTTCAAGACTTTCAACCGATGAAAAACTTGCGTTCCATTCAAACTTTGTTTATCCGAAATTTTCAATCATAGACCCCGAAGTGACCTATTCACTTCCAGAAAAGCAAACTGTAAACGGCATTATTGACACATTTGTGCACACAATGGAACAGTATGCAACTTATGATGTTAATACTCCACTTCAAGACCAGTGGATGCTAGGGCTTATTAAAACCTTAATGGAAGAAAGTAAAAAAGTGCTTCAAAACCCCACAAATTACGATGCAAGAGCAAATGTATTCTGGTGCGCCACATGCGGGCTTAATTATTGGATGTCTTTAGGCTGCGTGCAGGATTGGAGCACCCATATGATAGGCCATGAGCTTACCGCATTCTACGGGCTTGACCACGGAGAATCTTTAGCAATAGTACTTCCGAGGGTTTGGAAAAACAGAAAAAATGATAAGATGCAAAAGCTTGCAAAAATGGCAGTTGAAGTGTTTGGGGCAAACGAATTTTTACCGAAAAACATTCTGGCAGACATCACAATTGATAAAACCAAAAAATTCTTTAAATCTTTAGGGCGAAGAATTAAACTTTCAGACTACGGCATAAACAAAGAAGAGGCCGCAAAGAAAATATCCGAAAGATTTAGGGAAAGAAAAGCGGTGCTTGGGGAAAAATGCAACATCACCCCCGAAGAAGTTTATGATATCCTTATGCACTGTTAAAAACAATATCCCCCTGTTTACCAGGCAAAACGAACATTGAAAATTAAATACGAGGGTAAAAGATGCCTTTTTAAAAGGAAGCCGACCGACAAATACATTAAAGAGACCTCGGGTTAGCTCCCCGATTAGAAAGGAGGCCTGATATGAATGAATTCAATTTGAGTTTATTTTTAATCTTTTTGATTTTATACATATTAAAAAGCAGCTCCAACCTAAACAGGTAAGAACCGCTTTAAGACCTCTCAAAGGCATCCGGCAGCTTAGCAAACTGCCACCCTTGTATTTATATTATATCCTGATTTTATTCTTTTTCAAGTGTATAATATTAAATATCCGATAAAATAACAGGAGAAAATATATGAAGAAAATATTTACAATTTTTGCGGCAGCAGCCATTGCCCTTGCGGCACAAGGCGCCTTTGCACACCACCACACAAGAAACTTTGACACCCAAAACCACCATAACGATTATTATCAAACCTTAAATCAAAATGGTGGCTACACAGGGGCTCAAACCCAAGCAGCAGGCGGCTATGCAGCAGAAACACGCGCACAGGGCACACGCGGCGGCTTTATTGCAGAAGAGACAGATGCTAAATTTACCACCGTAATCAATGCAAAAAGAATGGGGGATAACAGCTACGTAAGACTTAAAGGTAAAATCGTATCAAAAGTGGGCAAGGAAAAATATCTTTTTAAAGATAATACAGGCTCTATTCAAATTGAAATCGATGATGATGATTGGAAAGGCGTTCAGGCAGGGCCGAAAGACACTGTTATTATCGAAGGAGAAATTGATAAAGATTGGAATGAAATTTCAATCGATGTTGATACAATTCAGCTTGCAAAATAAACGATATTTTAAAAATTTAAGCCTTCCTTTTTTAATAAGGGGAGGCTTTTTTCGTGCCATAAAACCCAAGGCTGCGGACTCTACAGGTAAAAGCCTTGCAGAAGCGCATTTCAGCCATATTTTAACTTTTGTAACAATTTTTTATCAGATTGAAATCAAGTGTGAAGTATATACTTTATATATACATAAAGAACAAAAAAGTAAAGGATAGTGTATTATGGCATTTGCAATTTCACAAAACGTAACCGCAAAAGTGGCAACAGAACAGGTAAAAGAAACCGCAGAACAAGTGAAAGCCAACAATCAAAATGAAGGCAGCATTTTTGATTCTGAAGAATCAAAAAACAATACCGTTCAAAACATAATGGACCACACAAACGTGAGCGCCGAAGATGCGGCAAATATTATAGCAAATGCTGATGCATACGCTGTTGATACGCTTAAAACCGCAGCAGACAAAGATAAAGGCCTGACAGAAGCAGAATGGGCAGCAGGCAGAGCAGGCTATATCGGCGCATCTGATGAAGAAATGAGCAAAATATTTAATGCAATGGATATGGACGGTGACGGCCACCTCGACGGACAAGAACTCTTTGCGGCACAGCTTTTTAAAGACGTTACAAGCGATTATAAAGACGGAAACATTGAAAACCTTGACAGCTATACAATCGACGGCAAAGTAAACGTTGAAGAAGACAATGAACATATGGCATCAAATATGAAAGCCCTGATGAACGCAACAGGCGAGCGCATTATGCAGGATATGTATTCAATTGCATTTGGCGAAAACAGCGCAAATATTAAGGCTGCAACCGGCGAATACCGCGATGCGCTAAGAAGTGCAACCTATGATGACACATTTAAAAATGCAACTGCTGCAGAACGCGAAGAATTTGTTGAAGCCTGGGGTGAAATTTATGAAAAAAGCTTAGAAAAAACCTACGGAAAATACGCAGATAAAGACGGATATATGTACCAAGACAACTGGACACAAATGGTTGAAGATTATAAAGCGCAAAATGAAGGAACCTACGTAAACAACAGTGAATCAAGCCTTGCGCTACATTATATGAGCACAGATTTAAACGGCGACGGCAGAATAAGCTTTGAAGAAATGTCCGCTTTTGCAAGTTATACAGACGGCGAACTTTCAAGCCTTTCTCCGATTTTAGACATCGCAGCAAGACAAACGGGCGTTGAATTTGGCAAAGATAACACTCTTGATAATTACTATCAAAGGGCTGCAGAAGGAACGGACGACACCTACTTAAACCTTGTAAG
>CANSKM010000006.1 GCA_947647475.1 uncultured bacterium | reverse complement strand
GGAGTAGGATATGTCAAAAATGATAAAGAATTTTGTTGTGCTTTCTGCTGTTTTGGCGTTTGGTTTTGGCGCTTCTTTTGCAGAAGAAGCCGTGTTTGATTCAAAAACACAAACTGCGGTTCAGGAAGTGAATTTAAAGCCCGCAGAAAGCGCTGAAGTTAAGGCTGTAAACACACAAAGCGCAACAGAAACGCTTTCAAATGAAAAATTTAAAAGCGCTGTAAATAATCTTGAATCAGCCCAGGTTGATGTCAGAGAAAAGCTTGCAACATATAAAACACTTGTTGAAGAAAAAGAAGTTGATGTTGCAAACAGAAAAGCCGAGCTTTCAAAGCTTAAAAAGGAATATTCAGCCCTTCAAAAGAAAATGAGAAACATTGAAAAAATGAAGAAAATGTTGAATGATAACATTAACTAAGCCTTTGTGTGATGCGGCCGGGCCTTGTATAATAAGGTTTTTTAAGGCCAAAAGCCAAATTTTAATTAAATGTTATTCAGCTAAAAGTTCTTTTATATCGTCCGGAGCAATTCGGGCGATATATTTTTTATTCTCTAAAATCCTGTCAAATTCTGCCTTTAGCGGCTCATATCCACTGTGGCCATAGAAAATGTCCATATGCGGCGGGGCCAGAAAATTAACCTTATCAACATCCAAAATTTCAACCGCACCAAGGTCTTCTAAAATTTCAAGCGCACCTTGGATAAAGTTTTCTGTCGTTCCTGTCATTTTTGCAAGGTTTAAAATTGAAATCTCGCCGCCTTTGTTGTTTGTTGAATATTTTAACATCCCAATTAATTGTTTTATATAATTTTCAATGTTTAAATCAAGCTCTTCTGCCATTAAATGCACTTTGCCCGTTTGTTTTTCCTTTAAAATTTCAATAAAATCTTCAACCGTCGCAGGGTAATCAAAAAACATTAAATCTTCAGTTTCTTTCGGGTCAAAGTGTTCGCTTATTTTCGATGAAATCCCTTGGAATTCTTTTAAGACGGTTTTTGTCTTAATTTTTTGTGCGAAAATCTGAATATCAACGTTTGGTCTTTGAACATATTCTTCAATTTGCGCCAAGATTCCTTTTTTCATCCTGTGGTCGTAAAATTTTATATCTGGCGCCGCATCAAAAGAGTCGTTTTTGGATTTTAAATCTTTAACATAAAGCCTAACGGAAGTTTCATTGTTAAAAACGTTTAATTTCGGCTCAAACGCAAGGCTGAAGGTTTCGCCTTCTAAAACAGGGATTTCCGCATGGCGCCACCAGATGCAATTGAAATCGCAGCTGTCTTTTTTGCCTCTAAAGCTTATATGGTTATTTTCTTTGCCCATCGTTTTTTTGGAAACAAGGGTGATATCATTTAAAGAAAACACGGGTGAAGGGTTATCTTGCCCTGTGGGCTCAAGTTTTTTCAGGCTTTCAATTAAATCTTCCGTTACATCTTCTGCGCAAAGTTCCATATCAATATCAAGAACGGGCCCTTTAATTTTTACATCTTCTTTTGAATTTAAAGTATTTAAAATGGCCGCTTTTACGGTGTCAAAGCTCACTTTGCCCAAATCAAAAGAAAAGCCGCCTGCAAGGCTGTGGCCGCCAAAGCCCTCAAAGAGTTCTGCGTTTTCATCCAAAATTTCAGCAACGTTATATTCTTTAATTCCCCGAATTGAGCATCTGGCCATATTTTCATCATCTTTTGTGATTAAAAACGCAGGTTTGTAAAATTTTTCAACCAATTTAGAGGCTACAATCCCGATGACACCGATATGCCAGTCTTCGTTGAATAAGACAATCGCTTTTTCTTTTTTAAAATTTTTGTTATTCCTGATGTCATTAAGTGCCTCTTCAAAAATCTTATCGCAGAGGTTTTGGCGGATTTTATTATACCCGTCAAGCTCTTTTAGGGCCGTCTGAAGCGCATTCCCGTCAGTTTCCGTTAAAAGCTTAAACGCAGGCTCTGCAGTTTTAAGTCTTCCTGCTGCATTTATTCTTGGTGCTAAAATGAAAGCCACGTCATAGCTTGAAATTGAGCCGTTTTCTTTGCTGTTTGTTTTAAATAAAGCATCAATTCCTTTATGGAGGCCCTTGTTTATAAGCTTTAGGCCCTGTGCCGCAATTGCTCTATTTTCATACAAAAGCGGCACAACGTCTGCAATTGTCCCAACGCAAGAGAGGATAAGGATTTCATCCTTTAGGGCGCTGTTATCGTTTTTTTCTAAAAGCGCGGATGCCAGCTTGTGCGCGACTCCTGCCCCTGCGAGTTCTGAAACTTTTTTAATTTCTGAAACGCTTAATTTTTCATCTAAAGAATTTTCAGCCTTCGGGTTTATAATTGCATAGGCTTCAGGCAGGGTTTCAGGGGCTTTGTGGTGGTCTGTCAAAATAACATCCACGCCAAAGTTTTTTAAAAGCGAGATTTCTTTGTTGTTTGAAATGCCGCAATCGACCGTTATCATTACCTTTGGCTTTTTCTTTGCAATGTATGGCAAAATGAATTTGCTGTTTATCCCATGGCCCATTTTTTCCCTGTCCGGGATGATGTAGTCAAAGTTTGCGCCAAGCTCCTTTAAGGTTTTATATAAAATGGCGGTGGATGTGACACCGTCTGCGTCAAAATCTCCCCAAATTAAAATGAGTTCTTTGTTTGAAATCGCCTTCTCGATGCGCTCTACAGCTTTTTTCATATCGGAAAAAATATAAGGGCTTGAAAGCGGGGTGTCAACGGGGTTTAGAAATTCTTCAAGCTCGCTTTCTTCTATTCCTCTGGATTTTAGTATGGAATTTAATACAAAATCCTTAGTATCACAAAGCAGACCATCCTTTTTTGAAGGATTGTCCGCTTTGTTTTCAGAATTTTGAATTTTTACATTCCAGATATTCATCTAAGGTTTTCTTGCTCTTTTTGCTATCTTCTGCTCTGTAATTTTGCAAGAAGTCTTAAAATTTCAAGATACAGCCAGATCAGCGTTACAAGAAGGCTGAAAGCGCCATACCATTCTAAATATTTTGGTGCACCCTGGTTTGCGCCTCTTTCGATGAAATCAAAATCAAGAATGAAATTAAGACATGCAACAATGATTACGACGCCTGAAATTATAAGGCCCAAAGCGCCGCTTGAATTAATCATAGCGCTAAGTGCCGTATTATGGAAAAAGAAGCTCATAATAAGGCTTATGCCGTAAACTATCACAATACCGATTGTTGCAGACATTACAACCGCTCTAAAGGTTTCTGTTGCGCGGATTATGCGTGCTTTAAAAAGAAGTAAAACAACGGCCATTGCAACAAAAGTGCCTAAAATTGCCTGAGCGACAATCCCTGGGAATGCTGCGTTAAAATATGCTGAAATTCCGCCTAAAGCAAGGCCTTCACATGCTGCATAGCCCATGCTTAAAGGTTTTGAATGTTGCGGTTTAAGGGTTGCAATAATTGCTAAAATAAGCCCGCCAAAAACCCCTGTCATCATTATGGCCTGAAGTTTATCCGCCATGCCCGTGTAGGCAAGATTCCAAGTGTAGCATGAAACTAAAAATACGATTGCAAGGAGCCCCAAGGTTTTATTAACGGTTCCTGCAACGGTCATAGGCGCATCAGAAACGATAGCACCTTCATAAATCCTGTCATTTGTCATAGGATTGGATGTCATATTATTTCTCCCCTAAAAATTATCCTTTTATATGGATTATACTATGAATTGCTGGTAAAATAAAGTTATGCTAAAAATTGCAATTACGGGTAATATCGCATCCGGCAAAAGTTTATTTGAAAATCATCTTAAAGCCTTGGGGTACAAGGTTTTGTGTCTTGATAACGTGACACATTTTTTGTATGAAAATTCTAATACCCTGCACAGTTTTTTGTTAAAAAAATTTAATACAACTTCTCGTTGTGAAATTGCCGCCGTTGTTTTTAAGGACCCCTCTTTAAAAAAAGAGCTTGAAGATTTTATCTACCCCTTAATTTTGGATGAGATGAGCCGTTTTTTTGAAGAAAACAAGGGTGAAAAATTTGTTTTTGTAAGCGCTGCCCTTCTATATGAAGCGGGGTTTGACAAGTATTTTGATAAAACGGTTTTAATTTCGGCACCTGAAAAAACAAGACTTCAAAGGCTTATGGTCCGAAATAATCTGAGTGAGGCTGAGGCTATGGCTCGAATAAAATCTCAACAACCGGAGGCTAAAAAAGCCAAAAAAGCAGATTTTGTTATTGAAAATTCTTCCGATACTTCTGTGCTTAAAAACAAGGCGGAAGAATTTATAACATCATTAAACACTCTCTTATAAGTTTGCATGCCGTTGCGGTTGAATTTTTGGTTGTGTCGATATCAGGTGCCAATTCTACAACGTCAATCCCTATAATATTAAAGCTGCTTAAATATTTAAGCCACCCTAAAAGCTCATTATAGCTTAAACCGCCAGCTTCAGGCGTGCCGACACCGCTCATAATCCCCGGGTCCAAGACATCAAGGTCAATTGTTATAAATATATTTTTATTTTTAAATTTATCAAGTTCATTGTGCTGAAATTTAAGTGTAGAGTAGGTTTTCATCAATTCAAACTCTTCTTTTTCGCCGGATCTTATCCCGATTTGTGCGATGTTTTCAAACCCGATTAATTTTGCAATTTGTTTCATAACGCCTGAATGCGTTAAGTTTTCGCCTAAATATTCTTCTCTTAAATCCGTATGTGCATCAAACTGAATAACGGCAATGTCATTATAAAAGCCTTGCAAGGCTTCAATTTCAGCCAAAGTTACAAGGTGTTCCCCGCCAATTCCGAGAATTTTTTTACCTTCTTTATAAATTTCAGCCGTGTTTTCTTTAATAATATCAAGCACTCTGCGCGCGTTTCCAAAAGGCAGGTCAAGGTCTCCCGCATCATAAAACAGGCAATCTTCAAGGTCTTTGTCAAAAATCGGAGAATATGTTTCAATTCCAATGCTTTCCAAGCGGATAGACTGCGGTGCAAACCTTGTTCCCGGGCGGTTTGTTGTTGTGCCGTCAAAGGGCATACCCATTAAAACAGTCTTTGCCTTGTTGAATTCTGTGCATGAGCCTATAAAATCTTTGCTTAAAAACGGTCCTTTTAACATAAAATTCATATTAACATAAAAATTTTCCAAACTCCAAAAGGGGCTCAAAAACAATTGTTACAAAATGTTAAGCCTGAAAAACCTTGTTCCGTGTGCATTTTATAAAAAGTATATACAATTTACGCAATTTTTATAAACAAAAATACTTTATTAATGTACGAGAGATTAAAACAAAAAAAACTAGGAGAGAAAATGACTTACTCAGCTTGGAATCCCACCAAGGCTGCCGAAGTTGGCAATGCTAAGGGACAAACAATTGGATATGTTGCGGGCTTGTATAGCACACCGGGCATGGCAAATATTTCTGCCGCAAGCGCTGAAGTCTTGAACCAGTATGGTTTTAGTATTTATCAAAATGATGAAACCGGAAAATTCAGAGTAATTCAGGACAGAGATACTCAAGGCGGAAGCATCTGGACAAGCGACTCTTTGGGTATGACTTTTGACTACTCCGGTGATTCCCTCGTAATGACTCCTGTGGATTCCGGTTGGAGGGGAGCATTCTCTGACAGCTGTGACAGTATTTTAAACAGGCTTGATGCTGCAAACAGCTCAAATTCAACCTATGGCTCAACATATGGTCTTGGCACAAACGAAACCCTTGATCCTATTACAGGACAGGTTGTAGATAAAGAAAAAAGTAAAGAAATTGATGCTTTGGCAGATACCAAAACTGCGCAACGCAAATTTGATAAGATTGCAAATTTAATTAATAAAGTTCACGAAACCCAAAACGCTGCAACGGTAACCACTGATTCTACCGGCACAAAAGTCGGTACAACCCTTGGCGGGGCAGTAGGCGGTGCTGCAATCGGCACGATGATTTGTCCCGGCCCTGGAACCCTAATCGGTGCAGGTATCGGAGCTATAGCCGGGTTCTTTGGCGGAAGCGCAATTGCAGCATCAGATGAGAAAAATGTAAACAAAGTAAATAACGAAGCTGCACAGGCTGCAAGAGATGCCGGAAATGAGCTTAAAGAAGCTCTCGCAGGCCTCTCTGATGAAGAGATGATTGCTTTTGAAAGATATTATTACGAACAAACCGGGCTTGAAGTTGCAGATGTTTTATCCCAGCTTGAAGTGACGGATGAACATTCTACAATCGCGCAGCAATCAGGAATTGATGAAAATTATCTTGACAATTTATTTGAAGATATGGATGAATCTTATGAAATCCTAAAACCCGGCGAAACTTCAAACTCAGGAAATAAAGAATATTCTGATTATGAAAAAGCAAAAATCCAAATCTTGGAACAGGAAGCACAGCAGCTCTATACAATGTGGCAATCTGCTCTTAAAGGAACAACGATTGTACAAGATGGCAAAGAATTAAGCACAGATGAGCTCAGCGAGATGTATCTAAACAAAGTTCAAGAGCTTGAAGATTACAAAAATTCTCTCTAATTATTCTCGATTTTTAAAATACTTCCGCTTTAAATTAGCAGGCGGAAGTATTTTTTTATAGTATAATGTTTATACTTATTAGAGGAGTTTAGAAATGAGAGTTATGGGCATAGCGCTTGATACAAGAAGCGGCTCTCCGATTGTTGTTTTAAATGATTTAGAAAACAGAAAAGCGCTTCCTATTTGGATTGGTTCTGCAGAGGCAAGTTCAATCATCAGAAAGATTGAAAACATCCCTTCTTCCCGTCCTATGACCCATGATTTATGTATAAATTTAATCGAAGCAACAGGGTATAAGCTGGATAGAATTGAAATTAACGATGTAGATGAGCAGACGTATTTTTCAACGCTTTATTTAAAAAACGAAGCCGGCTCTGAAATTCAGATTGATGCAAGACCGTCTGATGCGATTGCTATTGCAATCAGGGCAGAAGTACCTATTTTTGTCACATCAAACGTTCTTTTAAACGGGGCAGTTTCTGTTGATTCACAAAAGGATGAAGAAGAGGCAATGGAATTTAAAAACTTTATAAAAGACATCAAGCCTTCTGATTTTGAAAAAATGATAAACAAAAACTTTGAATCTGATCAATAGCAAGGTAAAAAAGCTTTTGGGCGGGGTTTGTATTTATTTTTTCAAACGTAAATTCCATGCGGCGAAGCTCTTTTAATGTGCCGCAAAGCCCGATAGGCCCGCCATTGTATTTCAAGTTTGTTTTATTTGAATATTTCATAGTATAATGTTTAATGATTAATTAAGAAAAAGGCAAAAAATTATGGGAAAAGTAACAAAAGATATGGGAATTATTGATATTGTTCAACAATACCCGGAAAGCTTGGAAGTATTTGCAAAATATGGCCTTGGCTGCATCGGCTGCGCTGCTGCAAGGTTTGAAAATTTAGAAGCCGGCGCAAAAGTTCATGGCGTAGACCCTGAAGTTATGGTTTCTGAAATTAACGAACTGATTGAAAAGAAATAGTATTTTTTGCGGGCTTGCTTTTAAAAACGGGTTTCAAGGCTTATTTGCCGTTAAATTAACCCGATTATCCGCAAAACGGATGAATTAAAACAAAAGCACTTGCAAGCCAATCTTTTTATTATAGAATTTATATATAGATTTATATATTCTGATTTTGCTCCAGTGGTGGAATCGGTAGACACGTTGGACTTAAAATCCAATGAGGGTCAAACCTCGTACCAGTTCAAGTCTGGTCTGGAGCAAACTTTTTTAAGAGGCTATCAGCCTCTTTTTTGTTGAAGATATTCTTGTAGGATTGTTGTTGGTATTTTTGCTTTAATTTTCTTGACTGGCATGGAATTTTAATTAAATATAGAGTATGACAAATTTCTTTGAACCCTTAAAGACCTTTGGGGACAGCCTTTTGGCGAATATTAAAATATGTAACAAAATAAAAGAGAAAGACTTGCAATTTAGAATTGATTTGCGATAATGGAGTTCCAGTCTGAGGTTTAGAGAAGATTTAATAACACGAGAGACTGCAAGAGAAAGACATGACAACAGTTTTAAGCCCATTGGCTTAAATAAAATATTCACCCTTTTTGACCTTAAGGTCCTGTATAATCCGTTATACAGGGCTTTATTTTTTGTGCATCGGCAGATGATAAAAAACTGTTTATTGTGTTTGTTGTTTTAGGTTGTGGGTCTAAATCCTGCAATGGAGAGAGTTTTGCTTGAAGGGACCGTTAAAGAGGCTCGTGCACCGGAGGCAAACAATATCGCACAGGGGTCAAAAACGGGACCTTTGCATCTTGGATTATTGCGGGTTCGGCCTTTTCAACAAAGCCCTCACAAAGGGCGTTATACGCCCCGCAAAATCCGCTCCCTGAGAACAAAACTCTTGGAATGAAAGGATTTCAAGGGTTTAATATTGCCAAGTTATTGCTTTATAGTTACTCATACCTTAAAGCGTCAATCGGGTTTAGCAAAGATGCCTTGTATGCCGGGTAATAGCCGAAGGCAACCCCGATAAGTCCTGAAAAACCAAGCGATAGGACGATTGAAAATGTGCTGATATAAACCGTCATCGAGCCGAAAAATTCAATTAATTTTGCTCCAAAAACGCCTGCAACAAGGCCAATCACCCCGCCAATAATCGATAATAAAAGGCTTTCAATTAAAAACTGAATTCTGATGTCATTAGATTTTGCCCCAATTGCCATTCTGATGCCGATTTCCTTGGTTCTTTCGGTCACAGAAACAAGCATAATATTCATAATTCCAATGCCCCCCACAAGCAAGGATACGCTTGCAATTGAGCCTAATAATAAAGACATTGTTTTGACAGCACTTTGCATGGTTTCCATCATCTGGGTCAAATTTCGAACCTGAAAATCATCGTCCTGCTTTTTGCCGATTTTATGGCGCACCTTTAAAAGTTCCGTGATTTCAGTTTCTGCAGAATATACGGAATTTGAATCCTTTGCCTTAATGTTTATCATTTTTATGGTGCCGGGAAACGTTGTCCCAAAAACCTTCTTTTGCCCTGTCGTAATCGGGATTATGACAAAATCGTCCTGGTCCTGGCCCATGGAATTTTGCCCCTTGCTTTCAAGAAGACCGACCACCTTAAACGGCACCCCGCCTATTCTTATGGTTTTTCCGATAGGGTCAAGGTCCCCAAAAAGCTCATTCGACACAGTGTTTCCGATGATTGCAACTTTGGACATATTTGAAATATCCTCTTCTGTCAGGTTTCGCCCGAGGTTTATGTTCCAATCGCGGATTTTCATATATTCTTTTGTGGTGCCTGCAATGCTTGTGGACCAGTTTTGGTTTCCGTATGTAATTTGCTTTGCTTCGCTTGAATAGGGTGCAACAAAGCCCACAGAAGGGCAATTTTTCTTTATTGCATAGGCATCTTTCAGGGTAAGGCTCGGCCGTGTCCCTTGGCCCATGCGAACTCCGCCGGATGTCACCGAAGCAGACGACACCATTAAAAGGTTGCTGCCCATTGAAGCCATATCTTTTTGAATTTTAACGCTTGCCCCCTGGCCCACCGCAAGCATAATAATAACAGCGCTTACGCCGATTATTATCCCGAGGCTTGTTAAAATTGAGCGCATTTTATTCACCTTTAAAGACAAAAGGGCCATTTTGAATGTGGATGAAAAATCTATCATACAAGCCCCTCCTTATATCTTGCGGCTCTTTCGGTGTTCAGGCTGTCATTTATGATGTTTCCGTCCTTAAACCTTACCGTGCGCTTACAATATTTTGCAATATCTTCTTCATGGGTTACTAAAACAATGGTTTTGCCCATTTTTTCATTCAGGTTTACAAAAAAATCCATAACCTCGTAACTTGTTTTGGTGTCAAGGTTTCCGGTGGGCTCATCCGCTAAAATCACCGGCGCATCGTTTACAATGGCGCGCGCAATTGCAACCCTTTGCTGCTGGCCGCCTGAAAGCTGGTTTGGCATGTTTTGCTCTTTGCCAATGAGCCCTACAATTTTCAGAGCCTCCATAGCGCGCTCGCGGCGCTCTTTTGGGGGAATGCCCTTGTAGATCATCGGAAGCTCAACGTTTTCAAGGGCAGATGTTCTTGAAATCAAATTAAACCCCTGAAAAACAAAGCCAAGCTTTGAGTTTCGAACCTCTGAAAGCTTATCAAGCCTTGTCCCTACGATGTTTTCGCCGTCAAGGTAATATTCGCCCGAAGTCGGCTTATCAAGGCAGCCTATAATGTTCATAAACGTTGATTTTCCGGACCCCGATGCGCCCATAATGGCCACAAATTCGCCCGTTTGAATTTCTAAAGATACACCTTTAAGAGCGTAAAACGTGCAATCTTCGCCTGCGCCCGTAATATATGTTTTTACAATGTTTTTAGCCTCAATGAGTGCTTTTTCCTTGGGTGTCATTTTTAATCCTTAAAACATTCTTGGTGGCATTTTGCCTCTGTTTGCGCCTTTTTTATCCCCTTTTTCTTCAAGGCTTGTGATAACTAAATCTCCGCTTTTTAAACGTTTAGAGATAATTTCCGTGAAGCTTTCATCGCTCACGCCCGTTTCAATTTCAACCCTTTCAGGTTTTCCCTCCGCAAGAAGCCAGATGCCTTGTTTGTCATATTTTGGGCCTTTGCCGTCCGTGTTTGGGGTAAATTTTAATGCCGCGTTTTGTGCGCATAAAATATCTTCTTTTTTGGATGTTATAATTGAAACGTTTGCCGTCATGCCCGGAATCAGCTTCAAATCATCGTTTTCAACGTCAATAATTACGCTGTATGTGACAACGTTTGAAACCGTTGTCGGTGAAATCCTTACCTGGCTTACTTTTCCTGTAAAAGTTTCATCAGGATACCCATCCAGCGTATATTCAACCTCTTGTTCCTTTTTAACCTTGCCGATGTCTGCCTCTGAAACGCTTGCCTCAATTTGCATCTGGGTTAAATCCTGTGCCACGGAAAAAAGCTCCGGAGTTTGAAAGCTTGCGGCCACTGTCTGTCCGACATCTACAGCTCGTGAAACAACGACTCCGTCAACAGGAGAAGTTATTTTTGTATATCGAAGGTTCGATTCTGCGGTTGAATAAGATGCAAGGGCCTGGTTTATCTGGGCTTGGGCTGCGCGAATTTGTGCAACGTCTGCAGAATAAGTACTTTGGGCTAAATCAAGCTCGCTTTTTGCAATAAATCCTTTTTTATAAAGGTTTTGATACCGTGTCAAAGTCAGCTTGTCGTTTGCGGCCGTTGCCTGAATTTTGGCTAAATTAGCCCTGGCGTTATCTATCGTTGCTTTCGCCTGGTTTACCTGCGCTTCAAAAAGGGATGTGTCAATTTCGGCCAGAAGCTGCCCTTTTTTCACTTCCGAATTGTAATCAACATAAATGGCACTTATCTGCCCCGAAACCTGTGAACCGATACTTACCGTCTGCACGGGGTTTATGGTGCCCGAGGCTTCAACAATCTGCGTTATGGTTCTTTTTTCTAAAGGTTTTGTAACATAGCGTTGCTTTTCGGTTTTTCCCTTAAAAAGAAATGCTCCAAAAGCAAGTGCCGCAAGGCATATAAGTATTATTACAACTATCTTTTTATTCATTTTGCTTTCCCTGTTTTTTAGTTTTGGTTTTTCTGTCGTCCATATCTTCTTTTTCAGAATCTTCGGTGCCGATTTGACCCTCTTTTCCCATTGCAACTTCAAGCTTTGCCTTTGCAATGTTATAGTTATAAATCGTTTGAACGTACTCCTGCTGCGCGTTTAGATATTGGCTTCTTGCATCCTGAAGCTCGATAAAATTCGACAGCCCGACTCCGTATCTGCCGTCTGCAAGTTCAAAATTTTCAAGTGCCTGGTGTACCCTGTTTTTATACAATGGAATTTGTTTTTGTAATTGCACCATATTAATAAAAGCGTCCTGTACTTCAAAGAAAATGTTTTTCTCGATTAAATTTATATTTTCTTTTGCAATATCAAGCTGCAATTTTGCTTCATCCACTTTGTATTTTGTTTTCATCGGGTTTAGGGAGGCTATATCTATCGTCGCGCCATAATTAAAGCTGCTTGTCGTTGGCGCGCTTGAATCTCTCCAGGTGTATCCTGCGCTTGCGCTTAAATTTGGCAGATATTCACGTTTTGCATATTTTAAGGCTTCTGTCATCGCATCTTTTGTTGCAAGGTATGATTTAAAATCCGGCCGGTTGTCTTTGGCAAAATCCAGCGCCTCTTCAAAGCTTAAAGCCAAAGGTGCAAAGGTATAATCTTTTAAAATGTCGCTTTTTTCAACTTTTGATGTTAAAACGGGAGTGTTTGTATAATTCAAAGGCTCAACGTTTTCAGTGTTAATTTCATCTTCAAGTTTTTTATAATCCCCGATATTTAAAAATTTAACATCGGCCCAGTTTTCTTTTAAATTAAAGGTTTCCGTGTTTTTAATCGAATAATTTGGCGCATAAGCAACATACATCGCATTATTCAGCTTCACAAGCGTGTTTTCATAATCTGTTTCCGCGCTTATAAGTTCAATCTTTGAATTGCTTAAATTCACTTCCGCATTCACAAAGTCAATTCTGGATTTTATCCCCTCTTCAAAAAAGGCCTTAATTTGCGCGTATTGTCTTTTATTTATCTCTAAATTTGATTTTGCAATATCAACCTTTGCGCGCGAAGCCAAAACCCCGTAATATGCGTTTTTCACGTTGTATGCCGTTTGCAGGGTTGTGTTTGTTAAATCAAATTCGGATGCAATTTTGTTAAATTTTTGCATCTTAATATTGGCGTTTGTTTTGCCAAAGTTAAAAATAAGCTGCCTGAGGCTCACCCCTGCACTGTAATAATAATCATTTCCGCCGTAATTATGCCCGACATCAATCGAATTTCCGGTATAGCCGCCTGATGCGTTAAGGGTCGGAAAAAAATCCGACTTTGCCTGGCCCACCCTGCTTTCAATCAATTTTACGTTGTTTTTTGAAATTTGAACGTTTGGGTTGTTTTTAAGCGCAATTTCAATACATTCTTCCAAAGTTAAAATGTCGCCTTCTTTGATTTCTTCGATTGAATATGCAGGCAAAAAGAGCCCAAAAATAAGGCACAGGAACGATATTAAAAACGCTGCGGTAATTTTATGCACTTTTTTAAAACTTTCTCCCTGAAAAAATACTTACATTTTTTATAACGATTTAAAATGTAATTTGTTCAAATTCTATCCTAAAATTATATTAATAATATATTACCCCAAACGGTTAAGCAGGGCTAATTTTTTATATATTGTAAAATTCTGTAACCCTTGCTTGTCTTGCCTTTTTGTCTGTGGTATAAATTTTTTAAATAAAAAATAAGGAAATAAGGTGAAAATCCTTAGCTGGGCCGCAGCCGTAAAGCCGGAATACTTCAAGTTTAACTTTTGCACGGAATTCTTCAAAAGTTAAAACCAAAAGCTTTGTCTGCCTGCGGTCTTGAACTCCTTTTTGGTATATTCCAAAAGAAAAGCAAGAAAGAACGGCAGATTTTTTATATGGCAACAATTTCTCCGATAGCTCCAAATACTGTGCAAAACTGTCCCCATGGGCTTCCTTTCGGCGCCTGCCCGACTTGCAGCGGAATGGGCGGCGGAGGAAAAAGCGTCAAAAGGGCAGAGCCCCCAAAAAACGAGATGTCATATGGGGAATGTTATGCAATTTGGATGAGGATGAAAGCGGCGGACAGGCAAAAGCTTGAAGCCGAACAGAGCCTTCAAAGACAGGCTGAATTTTTGCAAAAATCAAAAGAGATGCTAACTCAGATGTCCGAGAAGCTTTTATCTGTTTTAAACAAAATCCAAAATATCCTGCCATCCCCTGTGGCAAAGCTTTTTAACGCTGCCGTGAATAATATTTTAAGGCCTCTTTTGAATATAATTCAAAATTTTCCGAATTTTGTAAACAATTTGAATAAATTCATCCAAAACATTCAAAGAGAGGTCTATATTGTGGCAGAAAAGCTTGCGAGCGTTTTTGGAGAAATAAAGAATTTTATTCAAAAACAGGTTTCTGAAACCTTTAAAAAATTCACAAAGAAAGTTTATAAAATTTTAAATATCTTTGGCCTTCAAAGAGAAGAAGATTTTGAAGAAGATGAAAAAGTGAGCGCTGAAATTGCCGCATTTAAAGCAAAAGACGTTGTTTCAATTAAAGAATTTTTAATTAGTCTGATTAGAACCGAGAAAAAACCGAAGGATGAAAACCTCAATGATAAACAGCCTGAATAATAATGCATATTTTAACCTGAAATCTCAGGAACTTGCCCGCCAGCACAGAAATAAAACCGCCTCCCAGAAAAACCAGGTGAATAAAACCCTTGAGGGGGTGGTTGTAAACAATTTTATAAAGGATGAAAACCAAGGGGCACAAGGCGCGGCGCAGGGAAGTGCTTTAAATATGGATGATATTTGTAATGCTTTAATTATTCCGACTGCTTCTTCCGGGGCGGGTTTAGGCCCGAAAAATCCTTCAAATCCAGGCGTGCCCGATGCAAATTTGGGTACATCGGATGCAAATTCAGGCGTACCTGATAAAAAAGAAAAATCTTCAATGCTTTTATCTGCTCTTCCCCTTGCAGCAACGGCGCTTGCTCTTGTCGGAGGCGGATTAGGGCTTACGAAAATTTTTCAAAAATCCGCCGCATCTTTGAATGATAAAAATATTCTAAAGGCAGAAAGGCTCCCTGTTTTGGCGATGAATATGAACATAAAGCAGGAACCTGAGTTTGCCGCTTATATGGCCCTTCGAAACCCGAATAAAAAGACAATTCTTGCAATGCTTGGGGTATTTTTAATGAGCGGGGTGACGCTTATCGGGAAAAGCCTTGTAGATGGGGTTAAAGATATCTGGGTAAAGAAAAAAGAGGCAGATGCCAACAGGGACTTGCAAGAGAGCCTGATTGAAGTTGAGACAAAATCTTTCACGGGGAAATTAAATGTTGTAAGGGAAGAACTTTCTAAGAAGGCAAAATATTTTAACGATGTTTTAACTTCAAGGCAAGAAGCCTATAGGCAGGGCGTTTCAAGCGCACATAGCGCCCACGGCTTGCACAGGGAAGATATGCAGAGCCCTTTTCTGAGATTTTTTGGGTTTAAGGGCAATAACACTGCTTTTGGGGCCGGTTTAGATAAGCATACTGAAAAAGAAGAAAAATTTGATATTAAAAATTCTCCGCTTGCGCTTGCTGCTTTAACCTTGGGCACTTTGGCGCTCGGCATTTTTATGGGCAAGAAAATGTTTAAAAACGTTGTGGCGGCGGATAATGAGATACGGAGGTTTGTTCAAAACGGCACAAATGAAATCGAGGCGCAAATTAGCGCTTTGGTTGAAAAAATGAAGGCCGCAAATTCAAAAGAAGAGGCAAGTTCAGGCCTTACAAGGTTAAAGGAATTGCTTCAAATTAAACGCGCAGATTCTCTTGAAGTTCAAAACACGCTTAAAACCTTGCCGTTTTTGGATGAAAGTGATGTTAACCAAAGTGTACTTGAAATTATGACGGGAATAAAATCAATTTATGGCGATGCGCCTGAAACTTTGGGCGGAAAAATCGGCCAAATTCAATATTATTGCTATTTGGATGAAAACAGGGGACACCTTTACAATTGGATTATGAACCCTGAAAATCCTTTTGCAGCCTATCTTTTCCTTGCTTTTACAACGATAAGCGCATCAGGGTATTCAATTAAAAAGGCAATTGAAGGTGTAAAAGAAGCTGCTGTTATCAAGGAAAACACAAACACAGAGCGGGATTTGCAGGAAAAACTAATTGATGTTGAAATAAGGAATTTTAAATCCAAAAAGCAAAGCGCAATTGAGCCTTTGATGTCGGAATTTAACCTGAAAGCCGCATCGGGCGCCACAAATGAGGAACTAAAAACCATGGCTGATAATATTTTGCTTGAAATTAAAAACGGGCCGCCGTTTGTATATGCGTAAAAAAGGTGCTTATGTATGCGCGAAAAACGTCTTCGATGTGTAAAAAAGGAAAAAATATGCCTGTAAATTTTAACCCGCAAATAGCTGTAAATATTAAAACTCTGGGCTCCGGCGTTCAAAGGGCGGATGAGACCAGAAATTATTGCACATATAACCTTTCTCGGGTTGAAACCCTTGCAAGGAAAGGAAAAGAGGCGCTTCCTTATTTAAAAGAGTATCTTGAAACTTCAACAGATGAAAACGGGGTTTTGGAGGCGCTTTCTGTTGTGGATAAAATGGCGGATTATAGGGTGGATGGGCTTTATACGATTTATCCTTCGCTTTCAAAATTTAACGACACAAATTCGCCTGATATTCAGGTTATGCTATCGGGGATTTACCGTAAAATTCTTGTGCCGGATGCTTTTGGGCCGTTGTGCAAAATGCTTCACAAGCAAATAAATTACCCGAATTCAAAATATTTTGACCCAACAGAAGAAACGGGCGGGGCGATTTTAGAATATCTTCGCGCTTACGGGGCACAAAACCTTTACCCAAGGGCGTTTTAGCTTATTTTTTATTACCTTATGCCCTCAGAGCCGTACTTCCTGGGGTTTGTTGCAGTCTGCTATGGCTTATTATAAGCGTATTTCAACAATTACTTGTTTTAGAAATTTTTTTAAACTATTATCTTATTGTACTGAATTAATTTATGGATTTTTTATGAGAAAAGATAATTTTAAATTGCGCAAAGCCTTTACTATGGTTGAAATAATGATGGCCCTTGTGGTTGTATCTATTATGCTTGCTGTAATGGCGCCCGTTATAACATCTGCAAAGCCAAGCGAGGCTGCAAATATTCAGGTTACAAATTCGGATAACACTCCTGTGGGTGTGATTGTTGCCTGGTTTGGGACAAATTACCCGAAGGGTTGGATTCCTGTAAGCGGCCAGTATATTGACCCCATGCAGTATCCTGAATTGAAAAATGCGCTGCAGAGGGAAACTCTGCCTGATTTAAACGCCGGTGCAGACCCTGAAAATTCAACGGTGTGGATAATTAAAGCGGAAAAGTAGCCGCCAAAAGTGGTTACCGAAAAGCAG